>DASPKR010000074.1:0-9047 GCA_035627975.1 Pyrinomonadaceae bacterium
CTTCTCACGCGCGCGCGCGGCACACGGACGCCGAGGGCCCGGCGCGGCCACGTGCTATCGGTGCTTGACGAAAGGCTCGCCGAACGGCGCGTCGCTCGCGCGCCCGGCGCCCCTCTGCCGGGCGGCGCGTGCTTCGTCACGCTCTCTTACGGGCTCGCGCGGCAGCTCGAAAAACTCCGCACGCGCGAGCGGGGGTGTGACGCCGCGGCCGAGCCTGACGCTGTACTCGCCTTCTTCGACGTGCTCGTCGTTCACGACTACGCGAGCGAAGAGACGCGGCTGGTGGGCGTGTCGGCGGAGCGCGTGCGCGAGACGGCCGCGAGCCTGCGTCGCTCGCCGGGCGTCGGGAACGACCGCGCGCGGGGCGAAGGCGGCGGCGAGGCACGCTTCGCGTCGAACTTCTCGCGCGCCGAGTACGTCGCCGCGGTCGGGCGCCTGCGCGAGCACATCTTCGCGGGCGACATATACCAGGCGAACCTGACGCAGCAGTTCACTTGCCGCCCTTCCGCGGCGGCCACGCCCGAGCGAGTCTTCCTCCGCCTCAGGCGCGAGCACCCCGCCTCGTTCGCGGCCTTCGTCCGGCGCGGCCGGCGCGGCGCAATCGTCAGCGCGTCGCCCGAGAGGTTCCTGCGCGTGGGGGGCGGCAGCGTGGAAGCCTGGCCGATAAAGGGGACGCGGCCACGGGGGCGCACAGGCGAGGAGGACGCGCGACTGCGCGCCGAGCTTCTGGCGAGCGAGAAAGACCGCGCCGAGAACGTGATGATAGTTGACCTGATGCGCAACGACCTAGGCCGCGTCTGCCGCTACGGCAGCGTGGAGGTCACGTCTCTTTGCGAGCTTCAGGAGCACCCGACGCTCTTCCACCTCGTGTCGAAGGTGCGTGGGCGCTTGCGCGAGGGCGTGACGGCCGGCGAGCTCTTGCGCGCGACGTTCCCTTGCGGCTCCATCACGGGCGCGCCGAAGATACGCGCGATGGAAATTTTAGACGAGGTTGAGACGGCGCCGCGCGGCGTCTCGATGGGTGCCATCGGCTACTTCGCCTTCGACGGCTCGGCCGACCTGAACGTGGCGATCCGCACCATAACCTTCGGCGGCGACGGCGCGGCGCGCTTCAACGTGGGCGGCGGCGTCGTCGCCGACAGCGACCCCGAGGCCGAGTACGAAGAGTCTCTGGTGAAGGCGCGGGCCTTAATGCGCGCGCTGCGCGACGGCGAGTGAGGGACGGGTGCACGAGCGCGTGAGCATAAACGGGAGGCTGGTGAAGGCGTCGGAAGCGCGGCTGCCTGCGGTGACGGGCGCGACCATGCACGGCCGCGGCGTCTTCACGACGCTCGCCGTCTATCACGGACGTCCCTTCCTGTGGGAGGCGCACTGGTCGCGCCTCGCCGAGCACGCGGCGCGCGCGGGCGTCGAGATGCCCTTCGCGGAGGCCGAAGGCCACGGCGCGCTCGCGAAGCTGATAGAGGCGAATAAGGTGACGCGCGGGCGCGCGCGCCTGACCGTGCTCGCGCGCGCCGCGCGCGGGCCGTGGGCGGTCGCGGATGCCGGCGGGCCGGCTTCCGACCTGCTCATCTGGACGGGCGACGAGAGGAAGAGTGAGGACGAAACGCTTTCGCTCACCGTCTCGCCGCACCGGCTGAACACCTTCTCGCCGCTCGCCGGGGTGAAGAGCGTCAACTACCTCGATCACGTGCTGGCCTGGGAGGAGGCGCGCTCGCGCGACTTCGACGAGGCCGTCGTCTTGAACGAGCGCGGCGAGGTCGTCTCGGCAACGATGGCGAACCTCTTCTGGGTGAAGCACGGCACGGCGCACACGCCCGCCTTGCAGACGGGCGCACTCGCGGGCACGACGCGGGCGCGCGTCATGGAGCTGGCCGAAGAGCTTGCCGTCCCCGTCGTCGAGGGCGCGTACACACTTCACGACGTGGGCGACGCCGAGGAAATCTTCCTCACGTCCTCCGCCCTCGGAGTCGCGCTCGTGACGGCCTTCGACTTCCACCGCTACACAGTCCCGGTCGGCAGCGTCGCCCTGCGCCTCCACGAAGCCTTCCGCCAGCTCACGCTCGCCTAAGGCGCGCCGGGCCTTCTGCCTTTTTACTTTCCCGCGCCCGTCATCCATAATAGCGCCCTTTTGGGAGCCGCTCGGCGCTCCCGACTACCACCGCATGGCCTCAGACGGGAAAGATTCGGGGACGGGCGCGCACCGCCTTCTGGCGGGCGGGCGCGCAGAAGTTTTGTGCGCCCTGATGCTCGCCGTGATGGCGGCGCAGATGCTCCTCGTCATAAGGCAGAAGAGCATCACGGTTGACGAGTGGGTGCTGATACCGGCCGGATACTACCACCTGACCGAGGGCGACTTCCGCCCCGTCAACGAGCACCCGCCGTTCGCGAAAATCCTGAGCGCGCTGCCGCTCCTTACCTCGGGCGCCGTAGCGCCGCCCATAGACCCGGCGCCCAGGCACGACTACGGATACTTCCTCGGCCTCTTCAGCCAGTTCTGGCACTCGAACGCCGAGAGGCTCGACACCCTCGCGTTCTGGGCGCGCGTGCCCGCGGTGATGACGACGCTGCTGCTCGGCGCGCTCGTCTTCCACTTCGCCCGCCGCCACTGGGGCGCACGCGCCGCGCTCTTCGCCACGCTCCTGTTCACGCTTGAGCCGACGGTGCTCGCGCACGGGCGCGTCGTGCAGACGGACATACCTTCTGCGCTCTCGCTCCTCCTCTTCGCGTTCGCGCTCTACGAGTACCTGAAGGGGCCGACGGCGGCGCGCGCGGCGCTAGTCGGGCTCTGCGCGGGGCTCGCGGCCGTGACGAAGTTCTCGATGATAGTGCTGGGGCCGCTGCTCCTCCTGCTGATGGCGGCGCTGCTCGTCTTCGCGCCCCGGAGGGGCTTGCGGCGCGCGTCGGTCGCGGGCCACGCCGTCGCGCTCGGCGTGGCGGCCGTTCTGGCGGTCAACGCGGCCTACCTCTTCCGCAACCGCGCGCCCGAGCCCCTGGACGAGGCGCTCCGCCGGTTGGTCGTCCCGGCCGGCGCGTCCGAGTCTTTGCGCGCGCCCCTGGAGTTCGGCTACCTCGCTTTGCAGAAAATCTTCCCCGCGGATTTCATCTACGGCATCGGCTGGCAGTTGGGGCACGCGCACGAGGGTCACGCCGCCGGGCTGCTGGGGGAGCACAGCCAGCACGGCTGGTGGTACTACTTCCCCGTCGCCTTCGCGTTGAAGACGACGCTCCCGTTCCTTCTGCTCTCGGCCGCTGCGCTCCTCTGGGCCGTGCTGAGTTTGCGGCGCGGGGCCGACGGGCGCGTGCTGGTGCTCGTGCTGCCCGCGGCGCTCTTCACGGCGCTGCTGATGATGAGCACGATAAACATAGGCGTGCGCTACATGCTGCCCGCCTACCCGTTCCTGTGCATACTCTGCGGAGCCTTCCTCGACCGCGTGATGGTGAAGAAGAAGCACCAGCTCGTCCTGGGCAGCCTGGTAGTCGCCGCGCCGCTCGCGTGGGCGGGCGTTGAGGCCGTGCGCGCCTATCCCGACCACATGAGCTACACGAACCAACTCACTCGCGGGGCGCCCGACTGGTGGCACTTGTCAGACTCGAACGTCGAGTGGGGCGACGACGTGCGCCCATTGGCGCTATACTTGCGCGAGCGGGGGGAACGAAGGGTAGGCGCGGCGCTCCTGAACTGGCAGCTATTGGAGCTTTACGGCCTTGAGATGGCGGCCGTCTTCGTGCCGCCGGGCGAGGCGCGCGAGGACGTGCGCTACGTCGCCATCGGCGCGAGCCTCCTGAACGGCTCGACCGTGCCGGGCGGCTTCGACAACGGCGTGCGCCTGAGCGAGGAGGAGCGCGTCAACTACTTCGACGAGTTCCGCCGCCGCGAGCCCGAGAAAGTGTTCGGCAACTCGATATATCTTTACCGCATGAAATAGCGACTGGCGGTCAGCTATCAGCAGTCGGCTTCAAGCGGCGGCGCCGGGTGTCGGTCTCCCCGCGACGGCCGGGCTGCTAAGGCTGAAAGCTAAGGCTGACTACTGATAGCTGAAAGCTGACTAATGAGCACAGACCGCACTCTCATCATCATCCCGACTTACAACGAGCGCGAGAACGTCGCGGCGCTCGTCCCGGAGATTTTCCGGCACGCGCCCGACGCGGACGTGCTCGTCATTGACGACAACTCGCCGGACGGCACGGCCGACCTCGCCGAAGAGCTTTTCGGCGCGGACGCGCGCTTCTCTGTCATGCGGCGCACGGGCGCGCGCGGCTACGGCCGTAGCGTCGTTGACGGCTACCGCCGCGCGCTCGAAGCTGGCTACGCGCGCCTCGTGCAGATGGACGCGGACTTCTCGCACGACCCCGCGTCAGTCCCCGCGCTCATGCGCGCGGGCCGGGAGGCCGACGTAGTCATCGGCTCGCGCTATTGCGAGGGCGGGCGCGTCGAGAACTGGCCGCTCAGGCGGCGGCTCCTGAGCCGCTTCGCCAACCGCTATGTCGGCGTGATAACGGGCCTGCGCGTCGGCGACGCCACGAGCGGCTTCCGCTGCTACAGCCAGCGCGCTCTCCGGCACCTGCTCGACGGGCTCGTGGTCGCCGAAGGGTACGCCTTCTTAGTCGAAGCCACCTACCGAGCGCACCGCGGCGGCCTGCGCGTCGCCGAAGT
This sequence comes from Pyrinomonadaceae bacterium, assembly GCA_035627975.1. Classification (GTDB taxonomy): domain Bacteria; phylum Acidobacteriota; class Blastocatellia; order Pyrinomonadales; family Pyrinomonadaceae; genus QHXN01. Next base: position 4,658 of record DASPKR010000074.1, read on the forward strand.
CCCCATCACCTTCACGGACAGGCGCGAGGGCCAGTCAAAGATTTCCCGCAAGGTCATATTCGAGTCGGTGTTGATGCCCTGGCGCCTGCGCTTCGCGCGCCGCCGCGGCACGGAGGAGCCCGGCCTTCGGGCGATGAACTCGGAGCAGTGAGCCCGAGGCGAACCGCCGGCCGCCGCCCGCTAATACTCCTTGACTCCGCGCGCCGTTTAGCGTAGAACGCAGGCGCTCTACAATACCCCTTTCCGCGGAGTTCTCCCGATGAAAAGAATCATCGTGCTCGTCGCGCTGCTCGCGGCCGCCTCAGGCTGCGCGCAGGAGGCGGGCAACACCAACACCACCAACACGGCGAACGTGAACGCCTCGCCCGTCGCGTCGCCGTCGCCCACGGGCGTCTCTCTCGGCGATGCCAGGGCGCGCGAGGAGAAGGTCTGGGACGCGCTCAAGGCCAAGAACTGGGACGCCTTCGGCAAACTCATCTCCGACGACCACACATACGTGACCGGCGACGGCATCTACAACCACGAGGCCGCGGTCGAAGGCGTCAAGAAGCTCAACCTCACCGAGGTCACGCTGACGGACTGGAAGGTCGTCAACGCTGACGCCGACGCCTACGTCGTGACTTACACCGTGCAGGCGAAGGGGGACTACGACGGCCAGCCCCTCGGCCCGAAGCCCACGCGCGAGAGCACCGCGTGGGTGAAGCGCGCCGACGCCGCTAGGGGCGACGGCGGCTGGGTCGCCGTCTATCACCAGGACTCGGAGGTAGTCGAGCCGCCGCAGCCCGCGGCTTCGCCGGGCTCGGGCTCCAACTCCAACTCTGCCCCGGCCGGCTCGCCAGCCGCCTCGCCGGCCGCGGGCGCTTCGCCCTCGGGCTCGCCCGCCTCGGGAGGCGCGGCCGCCGGCCCGACCGACAGCGAGAAGCAGGCGTGGGCCGCGCTACAGCGCAAGGACTGGGCGGCCTTCGAGAGCTACCTGGCTGAGGAACAGATCGAGGTGGAGCCGGTGGGCGTCAACAGCACGAGGGCCGAGACGTTGGCGGGCGTCAAGCAGTTCGACTTCTCGGGCGCGACGCTCTCCGACTTCAAGGAGGTGAAGATAGACACGGACGCCGCCCTCGTCATCTACACGGTCAAGGCGACGGGGCCGGGCTGGAACCCCGGCGGCGAGCGCCACACCACGCTCTGGTCTAACCGCAACGGCCGCTGGCGCGCCGTCTTCCACCAGGGGACATACATCACGAAATAACGGTAAGAAGGCGGAAGGCAGTCAAGAACGCTCACCGTGTCTTGACTGCCTTCCGCCTTCTGCCTTCCCTCTCACCCCCAGACGCCGGGGATTGCCGTGGCGCATTCGGGGCAGAGGCCGTCGGCGCCGATTCGCATCTTCCTTATCATGTAGCCGTAGCGCTCGACGAGGAGCGCGTCGCAGGCGGGGCAGTACGTGTTCTCCCAGCGGCCGACCCTGCCCGGCAGATTTCCGGCATAGACGAACCGCAGCCCCGCCTCGCGCCCTATCTCGCAGGCGCGCACGAGCTGTGCGGCCGTCGTGCCCGAGTTCTCCGTCATGCGGTAGTCGGGGTGGAAGGCGGTCACGTGCCAGGGGATGTCGGGCGAGACGGAGGCGATGAACTCGGCGGCGCTGCGAAGCTCCTCTTCCGAGTCGTTGAAGCCGGGGATGACGAGCGTGACTATCTCCTCCCAGAAACCGCGCTCGTGAACCATACGCACCGTGTCGAGAATGTTCCCGACCACGCCGCCGAGGCGCCTGTACCCGCGGTCGCTCATCGTCTTAAGGTCAATCTTGTAGCAGTCGGTCACGGGCCGCAGGTAGTCGAGCACCTGCGGCGTCGCGTTCCCGTTCGAGATGAAGGCGGTCTTGAAGCCCGCCGCCTTCGCCTTCGTGAAGACCTCGACCGCCCACTCCGCCGTTATCAGCGGCTCGTTGTAGCTCGACCCGACCATCCTCGCCCCGCACTCCCGCGCCATAGACACCAGCCTCTCGGCCGAAACCACGCGCGGCGCAGTGCCCGCCGCGTCGTCCCGCAGGGCCTGCGAGGTCAACCAGTTCTGGCAGTAACCGCAATGCAGGTCGCAGCCGAGCATGCCGAAGGTGAGTGTGTCGGAGCCGGGCATGGCGTGGAAGAAGGGCTTCTTCTCGGTCGGGTCGCAGGCGAGGGCGGCGACGTAGCCCGAGGGCACGAGCAGGCGGCCGCCCTCGTTGAGGCGAACCTTGCAGATACCGCGCTTGCCCTCGCCTATCAGGCAGCGGTGGCCGCACGCGTAGCAGCGCAAGCTCCCGTCGTCGAAGCGCTCGGTCAACTCCTCCGCCGCTTCGGCCGTCATCTCGTCTAATACTTCGGCGAGGCTCGCCGAGCGCGCGCCCAGTGGCATGGCTTCCTTCCAGACTTCCGCCGGTGGCGGAAAACGGGGGGCTGTTGTACTTTCTCGGGGGAGTTTCCCGAGACTTATTTTACTACTTCGGCGGAGTGTTTTCACGGGGCATGATTATCGAGCAGATTACCTTGACGCCTTTCCAGCAGCAGACGCGCGTGCTCGGGTGCGAGCGGACGCGCCGGGCCGTGTGCGTTGACCCCGGCGAGGAGACGGACGAAATCGTCGGGGCGCTAGAGAGGCACGGGCTGGAGCTTCAGGCCATCGCGCTCACGCACGCGCACATGGATCACGTCGGGGGCGTGGCGGCCCTCAAGCGCCGGCGGCCGGGCGCGGAGGTGATACTGCACGAGGGCGACCTGCCGCTGTATGAGGGGCTCCCCGAACAGCCGGGCTGGCTCGGCATACCGCGCTCGCAGTGGGCTCGGCTAGGGTTCGACTACGAGGCGCCGCCGCCGGTCGGGCGGCACTGGCAGGACGGCGAGACTTACGCGGTCGGAGACCTCGAGTTCAAGGTGCTGCACTGCCCCGGCCACACGCCGGGCCACGTCGTCCTCTTCGAGCCGAACGAGAGGAAGGTCTTCGTGGGCGACTGCCTGTTCGCGGGATCAATCGGGAGGACTGACCTGCCGGGCGGCTCGACGGAGCAGCTTCTGAGGTCTATAAGGGAGAAGATTTTGCCGCTAGGCGACGACGTGGTCGTCTATTCGGGCCACGGGCCGGAGACGACCGTGGGGCGTGAGCGGCTGACGAACCCATTCCTCACGGGGCGGTACTTCTAGGGTTGCGGCGAGAGGCGGGCGGGCCGCTACTCCTTCTCTTCCGTCGGCCTGTGAAGGCGCTCATTCTTGAGCTTGTCCCACCTGTCCCTGACTTCGCCCTTAAGGTCGCTCGGGAGCGTCTCGACGGCTATGCCGTTCTCGGCGCAGAAGACGCGCCACAGCATGAACCGCGCGTCGAACTGTCCCGTCTCGGGGTTGATCTCGTTCGGCAGCTTCTGCTTCTCGTCCGCCACTTCTCGCCAGCTCCTAGCTCTCCGAGTCACTTAAACTTTTGGCGGACAGTGTAGCAAAGAAAGAAGTCAAGTCAGAAGTCAGGACGCGGAGCCCGCTAGGTAGATGGCGCCCTCGGGGGCGGGGGCGCCCGACTCGCGCTCGAGCGTGACGGCGAAGGTGGGCGCCGCGGGCATGCCGGGCGGCATCCGGTCGTCGAGACGGCCGCGGCCCGCCTCGTCGGTCTTGAAGACGCGGCCGGGCAAGGGCTTGCCGCCGGCTATGAACCAGAGCTGGTAAGCCTTGCCGGCGGGCGCTGGCGGGAGGCCCGATGTTATGAGCACCGCGCGACCGGTCGAGGGGTCGAAGGCGACGACCGCGCTCGCGCCGGGCGCCGGCCCCTTGCCGGCGAGCCGCGCCATGCCCGCTCCGGGCGAGGCCAGCATCTCCCCCATCTCGCGGGCGCGGGCGAGCTCTGCGCGCTCGCGCTCTAACTCTTCGCGCGAGCGCGCGGCCTCGGCGCCGGCGCGGGCGACCTCCGCGCGAAGCTCCGCGTTCCTGGACCAGAGCGCGTAACTTACGACGGAGAGCGCGAAGACGAGGCCGACGGCGAGCGCCGCGCCGAGCGCGAACGAGGGGCGCGCGGCGAGCAGTTGCCAGAAGCCGAGCCGCGAAACGAAGTCGCGCGCGCGGTCGGCGAGCGGCTCCGCGGCCTGCGTCGCCTCTACAGCGGGCGGGGCCGCCTCCGCCGCGGGAGCGCGTCGGGGGCCGAGAGCGCGCACCTGTTCAAGCAAACTCTCGCGCAGGCGCGCGGGCGGGGCGACGGGGGCAACTGCGTATGCGAGCCCCGCGGCGGCGTCGTGCAACGCGTCGAGCTCTGCGCGGCACTCGCGGCAGGAGGGCAGGTGCGCGCCGAGCGCGCGGGCCTCCTCCGCGTCGAGCGCGCCCGCGGCTTCGAGCGCCAGCAACTCTTTGTAATCTTCGTGCCGCATCTAGACCTTAAAAAC
>DASPKR010000075.1:0-3831 GCA_035627975.1 Pyrinomonadaceae bacterium
GTGCGACTCGCGAGCGCTCGGCTATGGCGGCCCTGCGCGAGTTCTTCTCGCTCTCGCCGCTCTGGCTGCGAGTCGGCACGGTCACGGCTGCCGTCGCCGTCTGTGCGCTCGCCGCGCTCACGCTCCTCCGGACGGAAATCACATGGGGCGCGGACGGCTTCGCCTTCCGCACGGGCGTCCCCGAGCGCGTCGTCCAGACCGTCAAGACAGTCGAGACGCCTTCGCGGGACGGCTATACGCGCGAGCAGGTTGACGCCATCGCCGAGGAGCGCGCGCGCCAGCAAGTGGCCGAGGCCGAGAGGCGCTGGGAACGGGAGCGGCAGCAGGAGCAGCCCGCCTCCGCCAACGCGCCCGCGCCTAAGAAGAGCGCGCCGCAGCTTCAACTCGCGAACGCCGCTAAGCAGCGCAGGCGCGCGCCCTCGCCGCACGTCGCGCGCCGCGACGTGCGGCTCACGGACGATGACGACGAGAGCCTACCGCGCCTCTCCGACCTTCTCAGCGACGTTTACTGATTTCGAGGTCTTCGAATGCTAACGACCGACGCGACACCGAACAGGGGCAGGCTTTCCGTCTTCGCGACGCCCGCCCTCGCGCTCCTATTCCTTCTCTCCCCCGCCGCCCCGGAGGCCCGCGCACAGGAAGGGCCGGGGGCGGAGACGCCGCCCGAGCCCGCGCTCTCCGGCCGCCCGCGCGCCGGCCGCAACCTGATTATGCGGCTCAACCTCACGCGCGATCAGATGGCGCAGCTCCGCGAGATACGCCGACAGAGCGAGCAGGAGGCGCGCCCTCTCGCGCGCCGCCTCCGGATGGCGCGCCGCGCGCTCGACGAAGCCATCTACGCCGACAAAGTTGACGAGTCGCTCATAGAGGAGCGCTCGCGCGAGGTCGCGGCCGCGCAGGCCGCGCTCGTGCGGCTACGCGCCCTGACCGAGCTAAAGGTTCGCCGCGCGCTCACCGCCGAGCAGCTCCAATCCTTCCGCGAGCTACGCCAGAGAGCGCGCACGCGCCAGCGCTTGCAGAGGCACATGCTGCGGCGCCCGCCCGAAGCCCCGTAGTGGCTCCTTTTTACTGCTTGACGCCCCCGCCCCTTTCCGCACATCATAAGCCCGATAGCTCTTAGAACCGACATAGGCCCGCAAGACGGGGAGGCGCTCCTTTTTCAGGCCCCGACCTTTTCATGAACTTCGCCCTGCGCGCCCTGCTAGAGGTACAGGAAACCAGCCTGCTTGCGGCGCGCGCCGCGCGTAGGCTATTCCGCCGCCCGGCCTACATCCCCGAGATGTTCACGCAGATGGACATAATCGGCGTGGGCTCGCTCACAATCATCCTGCTCACGGGCTTCTTCACGGGCGGCGTGCTCGCGCTACAGACCTACCCCACACTCAAATACTACGGCGCGCAGGATCAGACCGGCCGGCTTGTAGCGACGGCCCTGGTGCGCGAGCTCGGGCCCGTGCTGAGCGGGCTGATGGTGGCGGGCCGCGTGGCGTCGGCGATTGCGGCCGAGCTGGGCTCGATGGTCGTCTCGCAGCAGATTGACGCGATGCGGGCGCTCGGGACAGACCCCATCCGCAAGCTGGTCGCGCCGCGCCTCATCGCCCTGCTCGTCACGCTGCCGCTCATCACGCTCATCGCCGACGCCGTCGGCATCTTCGGTGGCTGGACTGTCTCGACGCAGCTCTTCAACATCGGCTCGAGCTCCTTCACATCGTCGGCGTGGGAGGGCCTGACGACCGACGACATCTGGGGCGGCTTCGTCAAGTCGGCCGCCTTCGCGCTCATAATAGGGACTGTGGCGTGCCGGCAGGGGCTGAAGACAGAGGGCGGCACCGTCGGCGTCGGCCGCTCGACCACGACGGCCGTCGTGATGACCTCGATACTGATAATCGTCGCGGACTTCTTTATTACGAAGGCTCTTCAGGTTATTCTTGGCCTGCCGACTTAGAGGCGCCCGGGATGGCAACGACCGACATAGAGGTGAGCGAGCGGGGAGGCGCGCACGGTGCCGTCAGCGGCGCCGCGGCCGAGTCAACCTTCGCCGAGGTTGACGACCGCGGGCGCGCCGTCCCGGCCATCGAGTTCCGCGACGTTCACCTCTCATTCGACGACCGGAAGATTCTCGACGGCCTCAGCTTCAAGGTGCAGAAGGGCGAGACGAAGATAATCCTCGGCGGGTCGGGCGGCGGGAAGTCAACGACCATCAAGCTCATACTGGGGCTGCTGAAGCCGGACTCGGGCCGCGTCCTCGTTGACGGCGAGGACATAACCGAGCACAGCGAGGCCCAGATGATGTCCGTGCGCAAGAAGATAGGCATGGTCTTCCAGGAGGGCGCGCTCTTCGACTCGCTCTCCGTCTATGACAACGTCGCCTACCGCCTGCACGAGCAGGGCGTCCCCGAGGAAGAGGTCGAGCAGGAGGTGCGCCGCATGCTCCGCTTCGTTAACCTCGAGGACGCCATAGACAAGATGCCGATAGAGCTCTCGGGCGGCATGCGCCGGCGCGTAGGCATTGCGCGCGCGCTCATCGGCGGCCCGAAGATAATCCTCTTCGACGAGCCGACCGCGGGCCTGGACCCGCCGACGTCCCGCACAATCTGCGAGCTGGCTATAAAGCTGCGAGACCTCGAGGACGTGTCCTCCATCTTCGTCACGCACGAGATGAACAACGTCAAGTACCTGACGAACGAGTACGCGGTCGTTAACGACGAGGGCGAGATCGTCTTCGAGAAGGAGGGCGAGCGGCTCTGCCTCATCAACACCAAAGTTCTGATGCTGCGCGACGGCAAGATAACCTTCCAGGGCTCGGACGAGGCGCTGCACAAGTCGCCCGACTCCTACATACAGCGGTTCATCCGCGGGTACTGACAGAAAGGAGAAGTGACGGTGACGAGTTATGAGTGACGAGTAGATTCTGTCTTTATAACTCATCACACGTCACTAAAGTTTCCATGCCTCCAACGAAAAAGGGCGTCGGCCTCAGGGAGCTGCGCGTGGGGCTCTTGATAGTCGTCTCCGTCGGCGTGCTCATCTTCCTCGTGCTCAACGCCTCTGGCGACATCTCGCCCTTCTCGCGGAAGATTCAGCTCAAGTCGCGCTTCCAGAATGCAGACGGGCTGCGCCGCGGCTCGGAGGTTAGGCTCGCGGGCGTCCGCATCGGCAAGGTTGACGACGTGCGGCTGCTCCCGCCCTCGGACAGGGAGACCGACCCGAAGGTCGAGGCGACCTTCTCGATTGACAGCGAGATAGACGGCAGGCCCGCCACCGAGCTCATTCGCACCGACTCGAAGGCGCGCATGGGCTCGCCCAGCATCCTCGGCACCGACAAGATCATCAACGTAAACCCCGGCACCGCCTTCGGCCAGCCCGTCAAGGACGGCGACGTGCTCGCCACAGACGCCGAGGCGAGCACCTACCAGGAGCTTGCCGGCTCCGGCAACGAGCTGATGCAGCAGCTCAACAAGCTGTCGGCGCAGTTCACCGACATCGCCGGCAAGGTCAACCGCGGTGAAGGCACCATCGGCCGCTTCATCAACGACGAGGCCTTCTACAACAACCTCAACACCACGATACGCGACGTGAACGACGTGGTGCGCCAGATCGAGTCGGGCCAAGGCTCGGCCGGCCGCTTCATTCAAGACCCGGCGCTCTACAACAACCTCAACAACGTCAGCTCATCTCTCCAGTCCATCGCCGACGACCTGCGCCGCGGCCGCGGCACGGCGGGCCGCCTGCTCACAGACGAGGCGCTCTACAACGACATGCGCACTGCGGTGGCGCGCTTCAACCGCTCGGCCGACGAGATAAACTTCATCGTCGCGGACCTCCGGCAGG
>DASPKR010000076.1:0-6410 GCA_035627975.1 Pyrinomonadaceae bacterium
CGCGGAGGCCGTAGTAGAGGGGAGGGTCGAATGACCTCGACCGGAAGCGGACACCCTCGAAGGTCAGGTCATTGCCTAACTCCGGCTGCGACACGGACAGGGAGGAAGCGGCCGTACGTGCACCGCCGACGTAAGCGGCAACTACCCACCCTCCGTCGCCGTCGAGTGCTCCCGGGCCTTGTTCGGTTTGCGCTAACACGCTCGTACCGAAGCCGAAGGCACAGAGTGTGAGAAAAATCAGTTTTGTTAAACGGTGCATCACATCCCTCCGCTTGCTAATTAAGCCGGAATATAATGGTTGTGTGAAGTAAAGAGGAAGCGCCTAACGCTAGGCACCGCCCGCCGCGGCCGTTAACACGCTTCACCAGCGTGCACGCCATCATGCCTGGTGGCCGCCCCGCTCTTCGCCTCCACCACAACGAAGCCGTCCTCAATACGATGCTCTTGCGTCAAGGGAAATGCTCGCCTCATCATATACAGAAACATTATTATTGACAGGCGGCGCCTCTGGCGCCCAAAATTAAATTTACCTGCCCCGGCGCCTCACGTTCGGCGAGCGGAGGGTAATCCCTCCCGCCCCGCCTTAAATCCGTGGAGCCTCGGTCCGTGGACATCAGGCGTTACGGAATGATGACGCGGTCGTGCGGCCTGATTGTGGCAGCGCTCGGGGGCGTCGCCCTGGTCGGCTGGTTCGTCGGCTCCACCGCGCTTAGGGGCTTCCGCGCCGGCTACATCCCCATGGCGCCGAACACGGCGCTCGTCTTCATCGTGCTGGGCGCGCTGCTGGCGGCCCTGCCCGGAGCTGCCCCGCGTGTGGCGACCGCCGCGCGCGTCGGGGCCGCCCTGACGGCCGCGCTCGTCTCCGCGCGCCTCTACGAGTACGCCACGGGCGCCGACATGGGCGTGGACGGGTGGGCCTTCAGCTTCCCCGCCGAGCGCCTCGGGCTGGCGCCGGTCGGGAAGATGGCCTTCTTCACCGCCGCTACTTTCCTGCCCCTGAGCGCGGCGCTCCTGCTCCTGACGCTCCCCGACCGGCACCGCTGGGCGCACGACGTGGCGAAGGCGCTGGCCGTAATCGTCACCTTCATCGGCCTGGCGTTCTCCCTCGGGTACTGTTACGGGGCGCCGCTCATGTACGGCGGGCAGTCCATCCCGATGGCGCTCAACACGGCCATCGCCTTCCTCCTCTCCGGCACCGGGCTGCTCGCCAGGGCCACGGCGCGCGACGTCGCCGAGCGGCGGCAGGCGCAGGCAGCGCTACGCAGAGCTCACGGCGAGCTTGAAGAGTTGGTAGCGCGTCGCACGTCCGAGCGCGACAACTTAACTTATTACGACCCTCTGACCGGGCTGCCCAACCGCACGCTGTTCGAGGACAGACTCGCCCACGCGCTCACGCGGACAGACCGCAACGGGCAGCCGCTGGCGGTCATGTTAATCGGCCTCGACCGCTTTAAAACTATCAACGAAACTCTCGGCTACCTCACCGGGGACAGGGTGTTGCGCGCCGTCGCCGAGCGGCTTACGGCCCACCTGCGTACGAGTGACACGGTGGCGCGCTGGGGCGGCAACGAGTTCGCGCTACTGCTGACGAACATCCGCCGCTCCGAGGACGCCGCAAGGGTCGCGGAGTCCATCCAGGAAGTCCTGCGCCCCCTTTTCTCCGTCGCGGGCCATGACCTGTGCGTCACCGCCAGCATCGGCATCGGCGTCTGCCCGAACGACGGCGACGACCCGCACACGCTCCTGCGTAACGCCGGCGGCGCCCTGTCGCAGGCCCGGGCGCAGGGAGGGGACGCCTACCATTTTTACGCGGCGGAGATGAACGCCGGGGCCTTACGGCGGCTGGTGCTGGAGAACGAACTGCGCCGGGCCATCGAGCGTGAGGAGTTTGTAGTCCACTACCAGCCGCGCGTGCAAACCGGCACGAACAGGGTCGTGGGGGTCGAGGCCCTCGTCCGCTGGCAGCACCCCGAGCGGGGCCTGATCCCGCCGGCGGACTTCATCCCCCTGGCCGAAGAGACCGGCCTGATCGTCCCCATCGGCGAGTGGGTGCTGCGCACAGCCTGCGCGCAGAACAAGAGGTGGCAGGAGGAGGGGGCCGAGCCGCTGCCGGTCTCCGTCAACATCTGCGCGCGCCAGTTCCTGCAACAGGACATCGCAGAGGTGGTGGACAGGGCTTTGGCGGAGACGGGGCTCGAGGCGCGGTTCCTGGAGCTTGAGCTGACAGAGAGCACAATCATGGCCGACGCGGAGTTCGCGGCCCGGGTCCTGGGCAGGCTGGGGGAGAGGGGGGTGCGTGCTTCTATAGACGACTTCGGCACCGGCTACTCCTCGCTGAGTTATCTGAAGCGGCTGCCCGTTGACACGCTGAAGATAGACCGATCCTTCATCCGCGACTCCGTGAGCAACGGGGACGACACGGCGATTGTGACGGGCGTTGTAAACCTTGCGCACAGCCTGAGGCTGAAGGTGGTCGCGGAGGGCGTGGAGACGGAGGAGCAGATGAAACTCCTAAGCGGGTTGGAGTGCGACGAGATGCAGGGCTACCTGTTCAGCCGCCCGCTGCCGGCAGGAGAGGTGAGGCGAATACTGTTCGCCGGTCGGGAGGCGTTAGTCGGGCGCGGCTCGCGTGCCGGGACGGCGTGACGCTCCCCACGCCGGCTCCGGCAAACCGTCGTCGCCCGCCGCCCAAGGCGGTATAATCCCGGCGCGACTCACGCTGGCGGCGCGCCCCTGCACCTCACCCCTATTCTCACGAGAGGCTAAAGCGGCTTCCCCTCGCCTCACGACTCACGGGGGCAAAGATGTCACAGAAGAAGGGCTCAGTCCTTATTGTCGAGGATATGGCCGAGCTGCGCCAACTGCTGTGCGAGCTGCTGGGAGGGCCTTACGAGTGCCGGGCGGTTCGGGCGGCCGAGGAGGGGCTAGAGATGCTGGCGGAGGCCGAGCCGGACGTGATTATCACGGACGTGAAGCTGCCGGGGATGAGCGGCCCGGAGTTCCTGGCCGAGGTGCGAAGGCGCCACCCCGGCGTCCCCGTCATCGTAGTGACCGGCGGCGACGCGGTGCTTAGGGAGCGGGACTTCATGGAGATGGGCGCGTTCGGCTACCTGCTCAAGCCGTACCTCGTAGGCGAGGTGGAATCGCTTGTGTGGAGGGCCGTCGAGTGCCGCCGCGGCGGCGCCGGCCGATGAAGGAGAGGCTATCCGGAGGCGGGAGCGGGGTTGGTGATGTCGAGGACGACGCGCCAGGCTTTGCCCTGCTTCTTCCAGATTCGCAGGTAGCCGCCGCGCTCGGACGGCTTATCGTCGGAGGGCGCGGCCTTAATCTCGTAGGTGCCGTAGGAATAGCCGAGGTCGCCGGACGACGAGACCGCCATCTTCGCCGTCTGCCACGTCGCGCGCTCGGTCTTTCCCTTGAGCGCCCCTTCGGCCGCTCGCCGGCCGACGTAAGGCAGCGCGCCCTGCCGGTAGAGCCTCACGTCGGGCGCGGCCTGCGCGAGCAGGGCCGCCCCCGCACCGAGCGACGCAGAGTCTCTCGCGTACCTTTCTTCGGCAGCCGCCAGCTCGCGCCGCGCGGGCTCCGCGTCGCCGCCCGCCGACTTCGCCTTGCCGCGAACGCCCGCCGGGAACTGGATGCCCTGGAGCGTGGGCGGCGGCGGGGCGTGTCGGATGCCGATGTCGGCGACGTACTTCCAGGCGCCGTCTCCTTGCGGGCGCCATACGGTGACGAAGTGGCCCGCGGCGGCGGGCTCCTTGTCCGAAGGGTTCGGGCGTATCTCCCAGGGGCCTGTCGTGTAGGCCATGTCGCCCGCGAGTGAAACGTCCGCGTAGGTCGGGAACCACGTGAGCAAAGCAGTCGGCGCCGGGTCTGCCTTCGACCAGAGCTCTTTGGCGTTCACAGGCCCCGCGCGGAAGAGCACGGCGTCGTCCGCGGCCGAGGCGAGGAAGGCTTCCTTCATGCCCTTCGCGACCGAAGCTCTTGCGAAGGCGTGCTCGGCGCGGACGGCTGGCAGGAGTCGCGGGGGAAGGTTCTTCTCCCTCTCGTCGAGCGGCGGGAGCTGAGCCGCTGCCGCCGCGAGCGAAAGGCAAGGCGCCGCCGACCAGCGCAGGATTGCGAACGGCTTTACCTTCATCCCCTTGGGCTCCTCTTCGTCTCGCCGGGCGTCCTCGACAGGAGCCCTTCGAGCAGCAGTTGGACGACGTTGGAAGCCTCGCGCTCCACGTCTTCGCGCTTGCCCAGCTCCCGCGCGCTCAGGCTGTAGGGCAGCAGCGCGTTCGTGGCCGTGAGCAGCGTGCGCGCGGTCGCAGAGGCTTCGCCGCGGAAGTCGAGCTCGCCCTCGCGCCGGCCTTCGAGCAGGACGACGGCGATGATTTCGGCCTCGTCCTCGAAGTGGCGGCGCCGTCGCGCGAGCAAGCCCGGCCGCAGCGCCGCCAGCAGGTCACTCAAGCTCTCCGTGTAGTGCTGAACGCTGTCGAAGCGGTAGAGCACCCGCGCGAGGAGCATCCGGCGCAGGCGCGCTGCGGGCCTGCCCGCGCCGCCCGCTATCTGCCTCAACTCGACCTTGAGCCGCTCGACGATGCGGTCAACGTGCGAGAGGACGACCTCCTCCTTTGAGGGGAAGTGCAGGTAGATCGTCCCCTTGCCGATGCCGACCTCCTGCGCCAGGTCTTCCATCGTCATCTTCTTGTAGCCGTAGCGCGAGAGCAGCCGGTCTGTGGCGTCAAGTATCAGGTCGCGTATGTCTTCGCGCGTCGCAATCGCTCGCATTTGGGGGTTTCGCACGGCTCCGTGACCGGAATCGAATTTCGGTCAGGAGTATGCGGCCCGAGAGGACGGGCTGTCAACGAAATCGCGGGCGGAAGTTAAGCCCTCGTGAGGCGGCGGGCGGAGGCGTCGAAGTGCTTGAGGTCTTCGGGCAGGGGGGTCGTCTTCTCGAGCCGAGGGTCGGGGGTGGCGCCGAGCGTCTCCAAACGCAGCGGGATGACGCCGGCCCAGACGGGAAACTCGTAGTCCTCCTCGTCGTCTATGGGCGGCCCCGTCCGGACTTTGGCCGAGGCTTCCGAAAGCGGGAGCGCGAGCACGAGCGTCGCGTCAAGCTCCTGCTTGTTCGGTGGCCGCACCGCGTCCCAGCGGCCCGGCACGACGTGCTCGGTGAAAGCGCGGAGCGCGCGCGTCTTCTCCTCGTCCGACTCGACAACGCGCGCTCGGCCGAAGACGACGACTGACCTGTAGTTCATCGAATGGTGGAAAGCGGAGCGCGCGAGCACGAGGCCGTCGAGGAGCGTTACGGTCAGGCAAAGCTCCGCGCCGTGGCTCAGCGCCTTCAGCATGCGGCTGGCCTTCGCGCCGTGGAAGTAGAGATGATCGCCGTCGCGCCCGTAGGCGGTCGGGATGACGAACGGTTGCCCCTCGACAACGAAGCCGACGTGGCAGACGAGCCCCTCGTCCAGAATCCCATAGACGGTCTCGCGGTCGTAAGCCGCGCGCTTGGGCAGACGACGGACGGCGGTGCGCGCTGTCGGGATGAGATCGCTCATAAAGGTCTCGAACCTCCTCGGCGCAAGGCATACTTGCCCCGCGACGCCGTGAACGCTAACACGAATTGGCACGGCCTCAAGCTCCATTTTAGCTGTTCACGGGGGGCCAATCTCTTTTACCATGTCGGCATGGCAAAGCTCCCAACATCGCTCCTGCCTGCGGCCGTCTCGCTCGAAGGCGGCGCGGGCTCGCCGCTATACCGGAGGCTCTACGAGAGCCTGCGGCGCGCTATCCTGGCAGGCCAACTTAAGCCGGGCGCGCGCCTGCCCTCGACGCGCGACATGGCCGCGGAGTTGAAGGTCTCGCGAAACACTGTGCTGAACGCCTTCGAGCAACTGCTGGCCGAAGGCTACGTCGAGGGGCAGACGGGCTCGGGGACATACGTCTCGCGCAGGCTCCCCGAGGAGCTGCTCAACGCCCGCGGCTCGGAGCGTCGGGTGGCGAAGAGGCCGCGCCCTGGCGTCAGGCTCTCGCGCCGCGGCGAGGCGTTAGCGGCGACGAGCTCGAGCGTCTCGCGGACGGCGGAAGGCGCGCGCGCCTTCCGCCCGGGCTCGCCCGCGATTGACGCATTCCCCTTCGAGATTTGGTCGCGGCTGACGGCGCGCCACTGGCGGCGGCCTCGTCGAGACCTGCTCAACTATGGCGACCCGGCCGGCCACTGGCCTCTGCGCGAAGCGATTGCGGCCTACCTCGGCACGGCGCGCGCCGTCACGTGCGAGCCGGAGCAGGTCATAGTCGTGGCGGGCGCGCAGCAGGGGCTCGATCTTACGGCGCGGCTGCTGCTCGACGAGGGCGACGCCGCGTGGGTGGAAGAGCCGGGCTACCTCGGCGCGAAAGGCGCGCTCGCCGCGGCCGGCGCGCGACTCGTC
>DASPKR010000077.1:0-5963 GCA_035627975.1 Pyrinomonadaceae bacterium
ACGAAGCGCCTGCGCGAGATTATGCACGCGCTGCTCGCGAGGCTCGACGACTCGGCCTTCAGGGAGACTCTCCCGCCCGAGCTGATAGAGCGGCAGCGGCTCGCGGCCCGCGCCGACGCCACGCGGCGCATACACTTTCCCGCCGAGGACGTGCCGCTCGCCGACTACGAGCGCGCGCGCAGCCCCGCGCACCTACGCCTCATCTTCGAGGAGTTCTTCTGGGTCGCCGTCGCCATCGCCCTGCGAAAGGACGAGCGCGTCAAGGAGCCTAAGGGCGCGGTCATCGAGATAACAGAGGGGATGCGCCGCCGCATGCTCTCGGTGCTGCCCTTCACGCTGACGGGAGCGCAGGAGCGCGCGGTCAACCGCATACTCGAAGACATGCAGTCGGACGTTCCCATGAACCGGCTGCTACAGGGCGACGTGGGAAGCGGCAAGACGGCCGTCGCCCTGCTCGCCATGCTGGCCGCGATGGAGAACGGCTACCAGGCGGCGCTCATGGCGCCGACCGAGATTCTCGCCGAGCAGCACGCCCGGAACGTCAAGCGCGCGCTCGCGCCGACGCCCTACCGCGTAGAGCTTCTGGTCGGCTCATTGAAGGCGAGCGAGAAGCGCCGGCTCCACAAAGACCTCGCCTCCGGCGAGATCGCAGCGGCCGTAGGCACGCACGCGCTCATACAGGAGGCGGTATCGTTCTCCAAACTCGGCCTCGTCGTTATAGACGAGCAACACCGCTTCGGCGTCCTACAGCGCGCGGCCCTTCGCGAGCGCGGCTTCAACCCCGACGTGCTGGTGATGACGGCAACGCCCATCCCGCGCTCGCTCGCCATGACCGTCTATGGCGACCTGGACGTGTCCGTCATAGACGAGCTGCCGCCGGGCCGCACGCCCGTCAAGACCGTTGTGGTCGGCGAGGACAAGCGGGCCGGCGTCTATAAGGGCATCGAGCGCGAGGTGCGCGCGGGCCGCCAGGTCTATGTCGTCTATCCTCTGGTCGAGGAGTCGGAGAAGATGGACTTGAAGGACGCGACGCGCATGTTCGAGCACCTGCGCGACCGCGTCTTCCCGCAGTTCGCGATAGGGCTTTTGCACGGCAAGATGAAGCCCTCGGAGAAGGAGGAGGTCATGCGCCGCTTCGTCGCGGGGGAGATTCACGTGCTCGTGGCGACGACCGTGGTCGAGGTCGGCGTTGACGTGCCGAACGCCTCCGTGATGGTCGTCGAGCACGCAGAGCGCTTCGGCCTCTCGCAGCTCCACCAGCTCCGCGGGCGCGTCGGGCGCGGCGCCGAGCAGTCCTACTGCGTCCTCGTCGCCTCCGACAAGCAGACGGCCGTGGCGCGCGAGCGGCTCGGCATCATGGAGGAGACTTCGGACGGCTTCCGCATCGCCGAGAAAGACCTCGAAATCCGCGGCCCCGGCGAGGTGATGGGCACTCGCCAGTCCGGCGTCCCGACGTTCCGCGTCGGCAACTTGGTGCGCGACCTGCAGATTCTCGAAGAGGCTCGGCGCGAGGCCGAGCACTACCTCACCGCGCGCCGCAACACGCGCGAGACTTCCCTCCTCATCGAGCGCGTCCGCGCCGACGCGCGCTTCGGCCTCGCGGCCATCGGCTAGCGACGAAATTATCCCTTTTGATTTATATTTGTCTGGTGAGGGTCATAGCGGGACAGTACAGGGGGAGGGTTCTGAAAAACCCGCAGGGGTTGCAGGCGCGGCCCACGTCGGACCGGCTGCGCGAGACGCTCTTCAACGTGCTGGCGCCGCGCCTCGAAGGCGCGCGGTTCCTCGACCTGTGCGCCGGCACAGGCGCCATAGGCATCGAGGCTCTGTCGCGCGGCGCGTCCTTCGTCACCTTCGTTGACCGCGTTCACAAGATGTGCGCGCTCGTAGAGGAGAACCTCGACTTGCTCGGCGTCCCCGAAGAGATGACGGAGGTCGTCAAGAGCGATGCCGCGGAGTACCTGAAGAGAACCGTGAAGGGGGGCGGGCAGGACTGGCGCGGCGGCTCAGAGCCCTGGGACATCGTTTACTTCGATCCCCCTTACGCGTCGGACTACCTGGCGGTCATAAGGGAGTTCGCGCGGCACACGGCCCCGCTGTTGCGAGCAGCGGGGCTGCTCGTCGTCGAGCACCACCACAAGAACGCGCTTCCCGACTCTTTGGGCGGCATACGCCGCTGGCGCGTGCTCAAGCAGAGCGACTCGGCGCTCAGCTTTTTCGAGGCGGCCTGAGCATGACGGAACCTAAAGGGAGGGAGCGACGACTTAAGCCGCGCTTCTCGGCAACCCTGCCGTGCGCGGTCGAGCTGCCCGACGAGGCGCGCGACATACTCTTCCCCGGCGAGCGCATGCAGTGCCGCACGCGCGACCTGAGCGAGAGCGGCGTCGGCCTAGTCGCGCCCTCCATCTACGTCGGCTACGCCTGCGTCGTTGACGAGGGCCGCGCGCTCAAGCTCACCATCGAGCTGCCGGACGGCCCCGTCGTGCTGGGGACGACGGCCGCGCACTACCTACGCGCGGGCGGCGGCGAGACGGACGGCTACCTCATCGGAATGCGCATCACCTCCGCCAGCGACGAGCACCGCGCACGCTACGTCGCATACCTCGAAACCTTAAACGCCGCCGAGCAGGGCTGAGGCCGCCCGCGCTCGGGTGGCACAGCCCCTGCTCGCCCCCGCCACGGAGCCGCCGCCCCGCGTGTTCTGCATCGCCCCCCTCCTGCGATAGAATGTCGCCCGAGAGAGAGCGCATATGATTCACACACTCAAATGCCCTTCCTGCTCGGCGCCGCTCGACTACGAGGACGAGAGCGACAAGGCTTCCATACGCTGCCCGTTCTGCGAGAACCGCGTGGTCGTCCCCGACTCGATGCGCCGCACCGGGCCGCAAGTCCACGTCCACTCGTTCTCGACGGGCCGCCGCCCGCCCGTCATAAAGGTTCACCCGGTCGCCACGCTCGTCATCGTCGGCGGGATACTGGCCGTCGTCGGCGCGATAATCTACTCCGTCACGCGCACCATCGCGAACGTCGCGAGCGCCGTGCCGAGCGTGCCGTCTGCGCCGCGCCCGGCCCTGCCCGCCCCGCCGCGGCCCGAGCCGAAGCCGACGCCCGCGGGCTTCGCCAGCACCGTCATGGAGTTCGGCAGCGAGGGCATAGGGCCGGGGATGTTCAAGGACGCGCGCTCAATCGCCGTTGACGGCGAGGGGCGCATATACGTCGGGGAGTACACGGGCGGGCGCGTGCAGGTCTTCGACGCCGCGGGCAAGTTCCTGACGCAGTGGATGGTTGACCCGAAGATGCCGCTGCGCGACCTCGCGGCCGACCGCCGCGGCACCGTCTATGTCGCGCAGAGCGGGAAGATTCACCGCTACGAAGGCCCGACCGGCAGACCGCTCGGCGAGATGCAGCACCCGCACGCCGGCTTCGACAGCCTGTTCACGACGCCCGACGGCGGGCTGCTCGCCGCTGCGTACCGCGGCGGGCAGGACGACATAGTGCGCTTCGACTCCTCGGGCAACGCCACGAAGACCATACGCAAGGCGTTCAGCGACTACAACGACCACACCGAGATGGATATGAACGTCGCCGAGGACGGCGAGGGCAACGTCTATGTGCTCGGCTTCTTCAACTCCGCGGTGCTCAAGTTCTCGCCGCAGGGCCGCTTCGTCAACAAGTTCGGCGGGCAGGGGGAGGAGCCGGGCCTCTTCCGCTCGCCGCGCTCGATAGCCGTTGACGGGCTGGGGCGCGTCTATGTGAGCGACACGAAGGGGATACAGGTCTTCGACCCGAACGGCCGCTACCTCGACGTGTTCGAGCCGGCCAACGTCACCTTCGGCATGGTCTTCAACGACAAGAACGAGCTGTTCATCGCCGCCCGCACGAAGGTCATCAAGTGCGCGCTAAACAACAAGAAGTAGTAACAGGGGGGGGAAGTCTTAGATGCTTGTGCTCGGCGTTGAAAGCTCCTGCGACGAGACGGCGGCGGCGCTCGTGCGCGACGGCCGCGAGATGGTCTCGTCAGTCATCTCGTCGCAGATAGAGACGCACAAACGCTTCGGCGGCGTGGTGCCGGAACTCGCCTCGCGCGAGCACCTCGACAAGATAGTGACGGTCGTCGAGGAGGCGTTCTCGCGCGCCGGCGTCGCGAAGGAGGAGATTGACGGCGTCGCCGTCACGCAGGGGCCGGGGCTCGTCGGGTCGCTCCTCGTCGGGCTCTCCTACGCGAAGGCGATGGCCTACGCGCTCGAAAAGCCCTTCGTAGGCGTCAACCACATCGAGGGCCACATCTACTCTGTAGTCTTCGACAACCCGCCGATTGAGTACCCGGCCTTCGCGCTCATAGTCTCCGGCGGGCACACGAACCTCTTCCTCGTCCCGGAGCCGGGCAAGTACCGCGTGCTCGCCCGCACGCGCGACGACGCGGCCGGCGAGGCTTACGACAAGGTCGCGAAGATGCTGGGCCTCGGCTACCCCGGCGGCCCCGTCATCGAGCGGCTCGCGCGCGAGGGCGACCCGCGCGCCGTGCGCTTCAGCGTCCCGCGCATGGGCGACGGCCGCCCCGACTTCAGCTTCAGCGGTCTGAAGACGGCCGTCTCGAAGCACGTCCGCGAGACCGGCCTGCGGCCCGTCGCGCCCGGCGAAGAGCCCTCGCAGGCCGTCAAAGACCTCGCGGCAAGCTTTCAGGACGTGGTCATCCGCTCGCTCGTCGGCACGACAGAGCGGCTGGCCGAAGAGCACCGGCCTCGCACCCTCATCGTGGCGGGCGGGGTCGCGTGCAACATGGCCCTGCGCGCCGCGTCCGCGGAGGCGGGCGCTCGCCTCGGCGTCCCCGCCTACTTCCCCTCCCGGCACCTTTCCACAGACAACGCGGCGATGATCGCCGCCGCCGGCACCGTCAAGCTACAGGCAGGCGAGCGAGCCGGGCTCGACTTAAACGCCGACGTGTCGCTACGGCTTCAGAACATGGGTTTGGAGGCTGACGCAGCCGGGCGCGGCCGCGCCCGCTACAGGCTTTAGAAGGAGGGGCGCCGGAGAATCGAAAGCCGCCCGGCTTCGCTAGGAGCGAGGGAGCCGGGCGGCTTCGCTTTGCCGGCCGACGTTCAGGCGCCGGTCGGCTAAATTGTTCGCGGCATCGGGCGCGCCAGCCTAGTTCGACGCGAGAGTGCTGCCGTCCCGAACCGCGATGGTTACGTTGCGGGCGAACTTGACCTGCTTCTTCTCGTCCAGCTCGACCGTAACGACATCCCCCACGCGCAGGTCTTTGAGAGAGACTCGCTTGCCCTTGAGTTTCACCACCGTCGCAGCGTCGTCCGTCGCGATCACGTGCTCTACGCCCGTGCGCGCGATCACGGATATGTGGTGGTCGTTCACCTCGACCACCTTCGCGCCCACCTTGAGCGTGTCCGTGTCCTCTTCGCCCGTCCCGGCCGCGAAGGCCGGGGCGTGACAGACCGCCAGAATAAACGCAAACGCTAACGCGAGGTTTCTTCGTCTCATCCCTTTGTCCTACGCCTTTCGCAGGATTTACGCACGGAGCCTCACGGCAACCCACATGCCGCGGCCGCGCGCCCGGGCTCAGGCGCGCGAATTACGCGGTAACTGCGCCACGCGCGCCCCTGCGACGCACCTCCTCCCGTGACTCGCTTCGCGCTATCCGTACAGAAACGGGCGTTTCGTATCGGTACAATTCGCGCCCGGCGGGGCGCAAAAAAGGCCGCGCCAACCGGCGCGGCCTTCGTCTCTGAATCGCCCTTGTAGGGCTTTAGCCGAAGATGTCGCGAACCTTGTCCATGAGCCCCTTGTCGCCCAAATCCTTCTCCTCAATCTCGGCGAGCTGTTCGAGCAGGCGGCGCTGCTCGCGCGTGAGCGTCGTGGGGGTAACGAGCGTGACGGAGACGAAGAGGTCGCCGCGGCCCCGGCCGCCGAGCGCGGGCATGCCGTGACCTTTGAGGCGGAAGACCGTG
>DASPKR010000078.1:0-3868 GCA_035627975.1 Pyrinomonadaceae bacterium
GAGCTGGGCCAGTAGGGCCTCGAAGGGTCGTGCTCGGCGACCGCCTCGGGCAGCACGCCGTGGAAGAGTTTCAGGTAGTCGTCCCAGAGCTTCGCGGGGAGGCTCTGCTTCCAGCCCCAGTGCTGCCAGGCGGTCTCGACCTCGTTGTTACCGCACCAGAGCACGATGCTCGGGTGGTTCCGCAGCCGCTTGATGTTATCCACGGCCTCGGCGCGCACGTTGTCCAGAAACTCACGGTCTCCGGGGTACATGCTGCACGCGAACATGAAGTCCTGCCAGACGAGCAGCCCGAGCTCGTCGCACAGGTCGTAGAAGTCATCGGCCTCGTAAATCCCTCCGCCCCAGACGCGCAGCATGTTCATGTTGGCGTCGCGCGCCGAAGTCAGAAGCTCGCGGTAGCGCTCGCGCGTGACGCGCGTGGGAAAGCTGTCCGCCGGAATCCAGTTGCCGCCCCTCGCGAAGACGGGCACGCCGTTGACGACGAACTCGAAGCTCTTCCCCCACTCGTCCGGCTTCTGCCGAAGTTCGAGCGTGCGCAGGCCGACGCGAGTCGCGGCCTCGTCAACGGCGTTGCCGCCGATTGCGAGCCGCGCGCTCACCGTGTAGAGGTTCTGCGGCCCGAGCCCCGCGGGCCACCAGCGCCGCGGGCTCGTGATGTTGAGCGTGACGGAGACGCGCTGCGTGCCGCTTCTGAGCTTGACTCGCTCGCGCGCCGAGGCCGCGGCGCGCCCGCCGGCGTGAGCCTCGACGTGGAGCGTCGCCTCCGCGTCGGCGGAAGAGACGACCTCGGCCTCGACGGTCAGGGTCGCCAGCCTGTCGTCGAGCCGCTTCTGCGCGACGCGCAGGCTCTCGATGCGCGCGTCGTCCCACGCCTCCAACCTGACCGGCTTCCAGACGCCGCTCGTCACGAAGCGCGGCCCCCAGTCCCAGCCGTACTGATAAGGCGCCTTGCGCGTGTGCGGGCTGGTCTTCTCGCCCTGATCGTTGCTCGCGGGAAGCTCGTGCCCGAGCGTCTTCATGCGCGGCAACACTTCGTTGATGGGCGAGCGGAAGACCACGCGCAGGGTGTTTTCACCTTCCTTCAAGGCGCCGCGCGCCCCCACGCGCCACGTGCGGAACATGTTGTCGGCTTCGAGCAGCCGAACGCCGTTCAGCGTCACGGTCGCGTAGGTGTCCAAGCCCTCGAAGACCAGCTCGACGTTGCGGCGCGCGAGGAGGGCGGGGCCGGCGCGGAAGGTCGTCTCGTATTCCCAGTCGGTCTTTCCGATCCACTGGAGCTTCCGCTCGTTGTCGCGGTAGAAGGGGTCTTCGATTAGACGGTGGCGGAGCAGGTCTGTGTGCACGCAGCCGGGCACGGCGGCCTCGCGCCAGTCCGTGCCGCCCGCCTGACGGAACTTCCAGCCGTCGTGCAGCGCGACGACCGTCTTGGGGGCGCGCCCGCCAGCAGCCGCGCGCGGCTGCGCGTGGGCGGCGCAGGCCGCGAGCGCGAGAAGGCACACCGCTTTGAGGAGGGAAACTCTCATGCGCCGATTGCTTTACTTTTACCGGCGTTAATTCTGTAACCTCAAGTATGACACCGTAACTTACGCCGCGCCGCCCCGTTTCCGGGCGAGACTGCCGTCGCCGGGCCCGGCCGCCCGGCAAGCCAAAATCACAGGCTCGCACAACTTTCGCACTCCGACGCAGCCGCGAGGGCTCGTATGATACTGCGCACAGCCGCCACGCTCCTTATTTTACTGCTCTGCGCCGCGCCGTCGCGCGCGCGCCAAACCGCCGGGGGTCACAACCTGATGCCGGTGCCGGCGTCCGTCGAGTTCGGCGCGGGGCGCCTGCCCGTCACGAAGTCGTTCACTGTGGCCGCGCGGGGCCACACGGACGAGCGCCTGCGCGCCGGCGTCGAGCGCGCCCTGCGCAGGCTCGAAGGCCGCACCGTCATGGAGCTCGCGCGAGGGCTGGCGCCGGACGCGGCCTCGGCAGCGCTCGTCGTCGAGTGCCGCGCTCCGGGCGCCGCCGTGCCTTCGTTGGGCGAGGACGAATCCTACACGCTCGACGTGAGCGAGCGTCAGGCCGTGCTCTCGGCCCCGACCGTCGTGGGCGCCCTCCGCGGGCTCGAAACCTTCCTGCAACTCGTCGGGGGCGACCGCGGCGGCTTCTTCGTGCCCGCGGTGCGCGTGCGCGACCGGCCGCGCTTCCCCTGGCGCGGGCTCATGATAGACATCGCGCGCCACTACCAGCCGCCCGAAGTCCTCAAGCGCAACCTCGACGCGATGGCCGCCGTCAAGCTCAACGTCCTGCACTGGCATTTGACGGAAGATCAGGGCTTCCGCGTCGAGAGCAAGAAGTTCCCGCGCCTGCACCTGCTCGGCTCCGACGGCCTCTTCTACACGCAGGAGCAGGTGCGAGACATCATCGCCTACGCGCGCGAGCGCGGCATAAGGGTCGTGCCTGAGTTCGACATCCCCGGCCACGCGACCGCGTGGCTCGTCGGCCACCCGGAGTTGGGGAGCGCGCCCGGCCCTTACACCATCGAGCGCCGCCCCGGCATATTCGAGCCCGCCTTAGACCCGACGCGCGAGGAGGTCTATAAGTTCCTCGACGCCTTCCTCGGCGAGATGGCGGCGCTCTTCCCCGACGCCTACATGCACATCGGCGGCGACGAGAACGAGGGCAAGCAGTGGGACAGGAACCCGCGGATTCAGGCTTTCATGAAGGCCAAAGGCATCAAGGACAACCACGCCCTTCAGACCTACTTCAACCAGCGCGTGCTCGCCATCCTCAAGAAGCACGGCAAGCGCATGATGGGCTGGGACGAAATCTTCCAGCCCGACCTGCCAAAGGACGTGGTCATACACTCCTGGCGCGGGCAGACGGCGCTCGCCGAGGCGGCGCGGCGCGGCTACGACGGCGTGCTCTCGAACGGCTACTACATTGACCTCATGTTCCCCGCGTCGCAGCACTACCTGAACGACCCCGTGCCGGCCGGCTCGACGCTCACGCCCTCGGAGGCGGCGCACGTCCTCGGCGGCGAGGCGACGATGTGGAGCGAGTGGGTCACGCCCGAGACGATTGACTCGCGCATCTGGCCGCGCACGGCGGCCATCGCCGAGCGCCTCTGGTCCCCGCGTGAGGTCAGGGACGTGGAGGACATGTACCGGCGGCTCGCCGTCGTGAGCGCGCGGCTGGAGGAGCTAGGGCTTGAGCACGAGCGGAATCAGGCGGTGATGCTGCGCAGGCTAGCGGGCGGGCGCGAGTCGCGCTCTCTCGAAACGCTTGCCTCCCTCGTCGAGCCCGTAAAGGAGTACAGGCGCTACCAGCAGCGCCCGCAGACGATGCTCTCGCCGCTCACGGGGCTCGTTGACGCGGCGCGGGCGGACAGCGGGGCCGCGCGCCGCTTCGCATCGCTGGTGGACGAAATGCTTGCCGACGCCCCGCGCTTCGAGTCGCGCTCGGCGGAGCTTCACCGCGAGCTGTCCGCGTGGCGCGACGCGGCCTCGGAGCTTGAGGCCGTCATGGACGGCTCGCCCGCGCTCCACGAGGCGCGCCCGCTCGCCGACGACTTGTCGGCGCTCGGCGCGGCCGGCCTGGAAGCGCTCTCCTACCTTTCGCGCGGGGTGACGGCGCCGCCCGAGTGGCGCGAGGCGCGGCTCGCCGCCCTTGAGCAGGCAGCGAAGCCGAAGGCGGCCGTCGAGCTCGCCGTCGTCGGCGCCGTACGGCAGCTCGTCGCGGCCGCGGCCGAATTAGAGCGGCTCGGCGCGATGACGCCGGCCGAGTGGAACAGGCACGTCAGGGCCGCCGCGTCGCCGCCCCCCGCGAAGTGAGCGCGGGCCGCGGCCTGTAAGGGAGCGAGGCCGTCAAGCCCTTGCCTTGC
>DASPKR010000079.1:0-7438 GCA_035627975.1 Pyrinomonadaceae bacterium
TGGGGCCTTTCGAGACGATAGCGCAGGAGACGGGCGCGAAGGACAGCGCGATCGTGCGCCGCAGCGACGTGTGGATCGCCCCCGGCCACAACTCGGTCTTCAAGGACGACGCCGGGCAGGACTGGATCGCGTACCACGCCATAAACGTCCGGCGCCCCTACGTCTCGGACGCAATCGGCGGCGACCGAAGCGTCCGCCGCGTGATGCTGATTGACCGGCTCGAATACCGCGACGGCTGGCCGCGCGTCGAGGCGGGCTCTCCGTCAAAAGGCAGAGTGAAGGGGCCGGCCATGAACCGCCCCGCTGGCACACGATAAAGCTTTGATGAAAAACCTGAGACAAACCCTTCGGCGGCTGGCGGCACTCGCGGCCTGTGCCGTGCTGCTCGCGGGCGCCGCGATGGCGCAGGCCGTCCCGCGCCCTGAGCACCCGCGCCCCGACTTCGTCCGCGCAGACTGGCAGACCCTAAACGGCACTTGGGAGTTCGAGTTCGACGACGCGAACCGCGGCCTCGCCGAGCGCTGGTTCGAGCCTTCGACGGGCAAGCGTTTCTCTAAGACCATCGTCGTCCCCTTCGCCTTCCAGTCGCGCATGAGCGGCATCGGCGACACCTCCTTCCACGACGTGGTCTGGTATCGGCGCGCGCTCAACGTCCCCGAGAACTTCCTCCGGGACGGCCGGCGCGTCACGCTCAACTTCGGCGCCGTGGACTACGAGGCCGAGGTGTGGGTGAACGGCCTGCACGCCGGCTCGCACCGCGGCGGCCACGTCGGCTTCTCCTTCGACATCACAGACCTGCTCAAAGGTGGCGCCAACGCCGTCGTCGTGCGCGCCTTCGACCCCTCGACCGACCGCACGCTGCCGCGCGGCAAGCAGTTCTGGCGGCCGAAGTCCGAGAGCATCTGGTACACGCGCACGACCGGCATATGGCAACCGGTCTGGATAGAGTCGGTCGGCCCAGTCCACGTCAGACGCCTGCGCGTCACACCCGACGTTGACAACTCGCAGGTCGGCGTCGAGGCGGTCCTGAGCGGAACGGCGCAGGGGCTCAAGCTCCGAACGACTGTGCGGCTAGCCAATCAGGTTCAAGCGCAGTCCGAGGTGGCAGCCGTGACGGCGCGGCCGCTCGCCGTCCACAAGCTCAACGAGCAGAGGCTGTGGGCGCCGTGGGAGCCGACGCTCTACGACCTGACGGTCGAGCTGGTGGGACAGTCGGGGCAGGTGCTCGACCGCGTCGAGAGCTACTTCGGCCAGCGGAAGGTGAGCACGCACGACGGGCGCGTCTATCTCAACAACTACCCTTACTACCTCCGCCTGGTCCTCGACCAGGGCTACTGGCCCGACAGCCTCTTGACGCCCCCCTCGGACGAGGCCATGCAGTTCGACATAAAGACGGCGAAGGCGATGGGCCTCAACGGCGCGCGCAAGCACCAGAAGGTCGAAGACCCGCGCTGGCTCTACTGGGCCGACAAGCTCGGCTTCTTCGTCTGGGGCGAGATGGCGAACGCTCAGGACTACACGGACGAGTACGTCGCGCGCTTCACAGACGAGTGGCAGCAGATCGTGGCGCGCGACTACAACCACCCCTCGATAATCGTCTGGGTGCCGCTGAACGAGTCGTGGGGCGTGCTCGACATATTCACTAACCGGCAGCAGCAGGAGCACGCCAAGACGATGTACTACCTGCTGCGCTCCTTAGACCCCACGCGCCTCGTCATAGACAACGACGGCTGGGAGCACACCGACGCCACAGACCTCTTCGCCCTCCACGACTACGCGCGAACGGGCGAAGAGCTGGCCGCGAGGTATAAAATCCTCGAGACCGAACCGGCCAAAGTCCCCCGCAACGGCCGCGACGCGCTCGCCCTAGGCTACAAGTATAACGGCTCGCCGTTCGTGCTCACGGAGTTCGGCGGCATCGCCTACCGCGTCGGCGGGCGCCGCGCGGAGAACGAGTGGGGCTATTCCGGCATCGAGCCGACGAAGGAGGCGATGCTCAAGCGCCTCGACGGGCTCGTCAAGGCAATAGTCTCGAACAAAGCCTGGGCCGGCTACTGCTACACGCAGTTGACGGACGTGGAGCAGGAGATAAACGGGCTGATGACCTACGACCGCAAGCTGAAGGCCGAGCCCGAGGAGTTCAAGAGGATTTTCGAGCAGCGCTAGCGCCGAGGGCCGAGGGGTGATCGAACCGGGCAAAATCAGGCGCGCCTTCGCGGAGCTCTACGGGCGCGAGCCGCGACTGTTTCGCGCGCCCGGCCGCGTGAACCTGATAGGCGAGCACACGGACTACAACGGCGGCTTCGTCCTGCCCGTCGCGATTGACCGAGAGACCGTGGTCGCCGCCGCGCCGCGCGCAGACCGCCGCGTGCGCGCCTACTCTTTAAACATGGGGGAGGCGGCCGAGTTCGACCTGGGCGTGCCGGGGGAGAGGCGCCGCGGCATCTGGCTCGACTACGTCGAAGGAATGGCGCGGGCGCTCATGGAGGGCGGGACGAATCTGGTCGGCGCCGACCTTATGATTCTCTCCGACGTGCCGGCCGGGGCGGGCCTCTCGTCGTCGGCGGCGCTGGAGGTCTCCGCGGGGCTCGCGCTCGCGACGGTCGCGGGCGAGGAAGTTGACCGCGTGGCGCTCGCCCTCGCGGGCCAGAGGGCCGAGCACACCTACGTCGGGACGATGTGCGGCATAATGGATCAGTTCATAGCCGCGCTCGCGAGCCCCGGCCACGCGCTCCTGATTGACTGCCGCTCGCTCGAAGCGATGCAGGTGCCGCTCGACACGGGCGAGGTGACAATCGCCGTCTGCGACTCGCGCGTGAAGCACGAGCTGTCCTCGTCTGAGTACAACGCGCGCCGTGCGGAGTGCGAGCGCGGCGTGGAGCTGCTCCGGGCCGCGCTGCCCGGCATCAGGCAGCTCAGGGACGTGAGCGTAGCGGATTTTAGGGAGCACGAGTCGCTCCTGCCCGAGCCGGTGCGCAGCCGCTGCCGGCACGTCGTGACGGAGGACGAGCGGACGCTAGCGACGGTCGAGGCGCTGCGCCGCTCGGAGCTGGGCGAAGTGGGGCGGCTCATGTACGCTTCGCACGAGAGCCTGCGCGACGACTACGAGGTAAGCTGCAAGGAGCTTGACGCGCTCGTCGAGCTTGCGCGCGGCTGCGCGGGGGTCGTCGGCTCGCGCATGACGGGCGGCGGCTTCGGCGGCTCGACCGTCACGCTCGTCCGGCGCGACGCTCTCGAAGAATTCACCTCGCGGGTCTCGGAAGGCTACCGCGCGCGCACGGGGCTCGAGACGAAAATCTACGTCTCCGAGCCGGCGGGCGGCGCGGCCGAAGTGACTTGGCATTAAGTTGAGTCTATGAGCAGCATCCGCGACGTGGCGCGCGAGGCGGGCGTCTCGACGGCGACCGTCTCGCACGTCATCAACAACACGAAGTACGTCTCCGAGGAGGTTCGGGCGCGCGTGCTCGAGGCGATAGAGCGGCGCGGCTACTACCCGAACGCGCACGCGCGCAGCCTCGCCTCGGGCCGCAGCCAAATTTTGGGCCTTATCATCTCGGACATCTCGAACCCGTTCTTCCCGGAGCTTGTGAAGTCCATTGAGACTGCGGCCTTCGAGCGAGGCTACGACGTGGTGCTCGCGAACACGAACTACGACCCGGAGCGCACCTCGCACTACGTCCGCCGCTTCATCGAGCGCAAGGTGGCGGGCGTGGCGCTGATGACCTCGGAGCTGGGCACGGCGCTCGTGGGCGAGCTGGCGCGGCGCGAAGTCTCTGTAGTCTTCCTCGACCTGGGCGAGCCGGGCGTCCACATGAGCAACCTCTGCGTGGATTACAAGCAGGGTATCGCGGAGGCGATAGCCCACCTCGTCTCGCTCGGCCACAGGGAGGTGGCGTTCATTGGCGGCCCGCAGCAACTCCGCTCGGCGGCGCGGCGGCTCGAAGCCTTCCGCGCCTCGATGCGTAAGTACCTGCCGCGCGCGTCGCCGAGGGTCTATTACGGCGACTTCAAGCTCGAGGGCGGCCGTCGCGCGGCCTGCGAGATTCTGGCGGGCGAGGAGCTGCCGACGGCGGTCGTGGCAGCGAACGACATGATGGCGCTCGGGGCGGTCGCCGAGCTGCGCGCGGCGGGGCTGCACATACCGCGCGACGTGTCGGTCGTGGGCTTCGACGACATAGCGTTCACGGCTCTGGCCGAGCCGCAGCTCACGACCGTGTGCCTGCCGCGCGCGGAGCTGGGACGGCGCGCGGTCGAGGCGCTGATGACGACGCTCGAGCACCCGGATCAGCTCGGCGTGGAGATAAACATACCGACCTACCTGGTCATACGCGGCTCGACGGCGCCGGCGCGCGTGCGCCGGCCGCCGGTCGCGGCGGGCGCTCGCTCGGCCGGCCGGGCGGCGGCGAGGGGCGTGCGCCCCGGCCGAGCGAAAAGTTAAAGAACGCGGGGGTGACGGATGAAGAGGACGATGATGAAAATGGTGCTGGCCCGATTGCTTCGACTGACTACGGCCTGGCTTGCGGTCTTGATAGCAGTCTCGTCGTCAACAACTGTTGCGCAGCGGCGCGCGGAGTACTGGAACCCGGTCGAGCCGGGCGACTACCCAGACCCTTCCGTGATTCGCGTGGGTAACGACTACTGGGCGACGGCGACCTCTTCGGAGTGGGGGCCGGAGTACCCTCTGCTGCACTCGCGCGACCTCGTCAACTGGCGGATAGTCGGCACGATCTTCAAGGAGAAGCCCGCGTGGTCGGTCGGCAACTACTGGGCGCCGGAAATCGCCGAGCACCGTGGCCGCTTCTTCATCTACTACACGGCGCGAAAGAAAGGCGGCCCGCTCTGCGTAGCAGTTGCCACGGCCCCGCGGCCCTCCGGGCCTTACCGCGACCACGGGCCGCTCGTCTGCCAGGAGGTCGGCTCGATTGACGGCTTCCCCGTCACGGACGAGCGCGGCCGCCGATACCTTCTCTGGAAGGAGGACGGCAACTCCGTTAGCAAGCCTACGCCCATCTGGGCGCAGCGCCTTTCGGCCGACGGCACGCGCCTCGTCGGCGAGCGAAAGGAACTCATCCGCAACGACCAGCCGTGGGAGAAGCACGCCACGCTCCCATACGGCGACCTCGTGGAAGGCCCGGCGCTCGTGCGCCGCAACGGCTACTTCTACATGTTCTACTCGGGCAACTTCTGCTGCGCGCGCGAGTGCAACTACATGGTCGGCGTCGCCCGCGCGCGTAACCTGCTCGGGCCGTGGGAGAAGAACCCCGCGAACCCCATCATGGCCGGCAACGACGAGTGGAAATGCCCCGGCCACGGCACTCTGGTCACGGACGCGCGCGGGCGCGACTGGTTCCTCTACCACGCGATGAGCGCCAAAGATACGGTTTACGTCGGGCGGCAGGCGATGCTCGACGAGGTTCGCTGGGGGCGCGACGGCTGGCCGACGATTAACGACGGGCGCGGCCCGAGCAGCCGCGCCGCCTCCCCGCACAGCGTCCGCGAGACGGAGGCGGCCGACTACCGCTTCTTCGACGACTTCACGACAGCGACGCTCCGCCACGGCTGGCAGTGGCCGCACGTCGCGCCGCCCACCCTGAAGGTCGAGCCCGCGCGTCAGGGCTGGCTCGCCGTCACGCCCGCGGGCGCGCAGAGCGAGAGCCCCGTGGGCGCCGTTGTCGCGCGCACGACGACCGTGGGCGATTACGAAGCGACGACGTTGGTTGAGACGGGCCGACTTACGGGCGGCGCGTCGGCCGGCCTCTCGGCCTTCGGCGACCTTGAGAACGCTCTGGGCCTGAGCGTCGGCGGCGGCAAACTCACGCTCTGGCGCAGGGAGAAGAACGAGCACAGGGTCGTTGAGACGGCGGACGCGCCGCGCGGCGCCTCTCTGCACATACGCATGCGAGCGCGCGGCGGCCACCGATACCGCTTCGCCGTCAGCCGAGACGGCCGCGACTGGCGCGACGTGGGCGATGAGATTGACGGCGCGTACCTGCCGCCCTGGGACAGGGGCGTGCGCGTCGCGCTCGTGGCCGGCGGCTCGACCGCCCGCTTCGGGTACCTGAGAATGGAACCGACTAAGTGATTCCTGAAATCAAAACCGGAGATGACAAGATGAAATCGTTCAACTACGGGCGCCGCGCCGCCCTCCTGCTCATGTTCGCGCTGGCGCTTTTGGGGCTCGGGCTCGCGGGGTGCCGCAAGGAGGGCGGCGGGGGCGGCGGCAGGAAGGAAGGGAAGCTGCGCGTCGGCTTCTCGCAGACAGAGACGGACGGCCCATGGCGCATCGCCGAGACGAAGAGCATGCAGGACGAGGCCGCCAAGCGCGGCCACGAGCTGATATTCACGAACGCGCGCGGCGACACTGCCACGCAGGTCTCGAACCTCGAAGACCTCATAGCGCAGCGCGTTGACGCCATCTTCCTCGCGCCGCGCGAGGCCAAGGGCTTCGAGGGGCCTTTGCAGGCGGCGAAGGAGGCCGGCATACCCGTCATACTCATTGACCGCGAGATAGAGGGCAAGGCCGGCGAGGACTACGTCACCTTCATCGGCTCGAACTTCGTCGAGGAGGGGCGCCGGGCCGGCGAGTGGCTCGCCAAGCAGACGAACGGCAAGGCCGGCATCGTCGAGCTTCTGGGGACGCCCGGCTCGTCCGTTGCTATTGACCGCCACAACGGTTTCGCTGAGGCCATCAAGTCGCACCCCGACATGAAGATCATCGCCTCGCAGGACGGCAACTTCACCCGCGCCCAGGGGCAGAAGGTGATGGAGACGCTCATACAGGCTCACAACAAGGCGATCACGGCCGTCTATGCGCACAACGACGAGATGGCGCTCGGCGCCATACAGGCCCTTAAGTCGGCGGGGATGAACCCCGGCAAGGACGTGATAGTCGTCTCGGTTGACGGGCAGAAGTCGGCGCTCGAAGCCATCATGCGCGGCGAGATGAACGCCACGGTCGAGTGCAACCCGCGCTTCGGCCCCGTCGCCTTCGACACGTTAGAGCGCCACCTGCGCGGCGAGAAGGTCGAGCCGAAGATAACCATCCCCGACCGCTTCTTCGACACAACGAACGCCGCCCAGTTCGTCAACGAGGCGTACTGACCTCTATGAAAGAAGAGCCGCTCCTCCGCATGGAGGGAATACGCAAAGTCTTCTCGGGCGTCGTGGCGCTCGACGGCGTTGACTTCCGCCTCGAGCGCGGCGAGGTTCACGCGCTCGTGGGCGAGAACGGCGCGGGCAAGTCAACGCTGATAAAGGTGATGACGGGCGCGTACCGCCGCGACGGCGGGCGCGTGCTCCTCGAAGGCCGCGAGGTCAACTTCAACTCGCCGGAGGACGCGCAGGCCGAGGGCGTCGTCGCCGTCTATCAGGAGGTCAATCTCCTTATGTTCCGCACCGTGGCCGAGAACATCTTCCTCGGCCGCGAGCCCCGCCGCTT
>DASPKR010000080.1:0-4285 GCA_035627975.1 Pyrinomonadaceae bacterium
CGGCGACGTGATGCAGGAGTCCGCTCAGGCCGCGCTCACCTGCATCAAGGCCCGCGCCGAGCGCCTAGGGATGAACCTCGAGTTCATACGAAAGCGCGACCTGCACATACATATACCCGAGGGCGCTATACCGAAGGACGGCCCTTCGGCCGGCGTGACGATGGCGACGGCCATGGCCTCGGCGCTCACGCGCGCCACCGTGCGCAAGGACGTGGCGATGACGGGCGAGATAACCCTGCGCGGAAGGGTTCTGCCGGTCGGCGGCATAAAGGAGAAGCTGCTGGCGGCTCACCGCTTCGGCATGAGCACTGTCATCATCCCGAAGGACAACGAGAAGGACTTGGAGGACGTGCCCGAGGAGGTGCGCGCCGACATGACAGTCCAGCTCGTCGAGACGATTGACGATGTGCTCGGGCTGGCGCTCGAAGACGCCTGCCCGGCCGACGCTGGCGAGGCGGCCCCGGCCTCCCAGCCGCCCGTCTGGACTGCGGAGCAGCCCGCGGCCGGCGGCTCGCCCACGATGGCCGAGTGAGTGAAGACGCGGGCGGCGGGGCCGACTGCTAACAGAGTCGGCCCCGCCGCCCGCGCTCTATCTTCAGCCCGGCGGTTGACAGTTCGCCGCCCCGCCTGTAAAGTTCGCACTTCCCGGCGTCACAATCCAGCAGGCAGCCATAGATAATCAGGGAAAGCCCGCTGCGCCTCGCTTTTCGCCCGTCCGCCCGCCGAAGCGGGAATCACCGGCTGACAAAATCCGACCAAAACTTTATGGAGAAGCAATCATGACCGACAAGGCCAAGAGCGCCGAACTGATCATAAGGCTCTACGAGCTTCGCCGCGAGGAGGTCATGCGCAAGGCACGCAACTGGTTCGCGTCGTTCCACCCCGAGACTTTCGAGGAGCTGGTGGCGACCGCCTTCGGCGAGCACAGCGCCTACTACCGGATGGTGACGACCTACTGGGACATGGCCTGCTCCTTCGTCAACCACGGCGCAATTGACGCAGAGATGTTCAACGACGCCAACGGCGAGCAGGTGCTCGTCTTCGCCAAAATCCAGCCCTTCCTTGAGCAGGTGCGCGCGGGCGGGAACCCCGACTACATGCAGCACCTCGAGCGCGCCGTGCTCGCCATGCCGGAGGCCGACAAGCGCATCGCCTACATGCGCGAGATGTCGAAGAAGCTCTCCGAGCGCGCTGCCGAGGCGCAGAAGGCGTAGGGGCATAGACGGGCGGCGGGTTGCGAGTCGGAGTTAAAACTCGCAGCCCGCCGCCGCTCGAGCATGAAGGTAACGAGCGCAAGTTTCGTCAAGAGCGCTTTCGAGGAGTCGCAGTGGCCGCGCGACCGAAGGCCCGAGGTGGCCTTCCTCGGCCGCTCCAACGTCGGGAAGTCGAGCCTGATAAATTCGCTGCTGCGCGTCAAGGGGCTGGCGCGCACGTCCTCGACGCCGGGCAGGACTCAGTCGCTGAACTTCTTCCTGATTAACGAGCGCTTCTACTTCGTTGACGTGCCTGGGTACGGTTTCGCGCGCGCGCCCCGCGAGGTGCGCGAGGGCTGGGGGAAGTTGGTCACCGATTACCTTGCAAAGCGCGACTCGCTTGTGCTATCAATTCACATCGTAGATTCGCGCCACGAACCCACGACACTTGATTTGCAGCTCAGGGAATGGCTCCTCTCAAGGGGGAGGCCCTTCCTGACGGTCGCCACAAAGGCGGACAAGCTCTCGCAGAACGAGCTGCACAAGAACCTCGCGCGCGCCCGAAGGGCTCTGGGCGCCGTGGGCGGTGGCACGGACGCGGGCGGCGAGTTGGTCGCGTACTCCGCGACGACGGGCCGCGGTCGCGAGCGCGTCTGGCACGCTCTCGAAGAGGCAGTTACCGCCTCACCACAATCCCCCTCTTGAGATTCGGGCTGCCGTGGCCTCTCTCGCAACCGCGCGGGGCGGGCCGGCATCTAAACGGCGCACGGGTAACCTAAGCGCGCGAATTTAAGTCGGGGCCGGAGGGCCGGGCGTGCCTAAGCTCACGCACGCGCCGCGCCCGGCCGAACGCCGCGCGACCCGGCGACCTTGTCAGACGCGCCCTCCGCGGAGGGCGTGCCAACAATAGGAACCATTCCCGACATAGTATCGGCAATAATTTCACTAACCATTGAAAGGAACCGAGGCGCGGCCGCGCGAGCACAGCCGGCACGCCGCAGAGGTCAGTTGCACGAGCACCCCGGCGGGTGCGACTGAGAGAAGAACTGAAATGTCACGAGAACGCACAACACGCACACGCACGAGCCGCGCGGGCGCAAACGGCGCGGCCGACAGGGACGCGCTCAGCAAGGCCGCCACGGCCACGGCCGAGATACCGCCCGACGTCGAGACGGACGGCGAGGCGGACGGATTCGACGAGGCCGCCGCCCAGCGCGACGGCGTAGAGACTTTCAACCTGGCGACGCTCAAGGAGATGTCCATCTCGAAGCTGACGCAGGTGGCGAAGGACTTGGACGTGCCGGGCGCGACCGGGATGCGCAAGCAGGAGCTGATATTCAAGGTGCTCGCGGCGCAGACCGAGAAGAGCGGCCTCATATTCTCCGAGGGCGTTTTGGAGACGCTGCCCGACGGGTTCGGATTCCTGCGCGCGCCCGAGTACAACTACCTGCCCGGCCCCGACGACATCTACGTCTCGCCCTCGCAGATACGCAAGTTCGACCTGCGCACCGGCGACACCGTCTCCGGCCAGATACGCCCGCCCAAAGAGGGCGAGCGCTACTTCGCGCTCATCAAGGTCGAGGCCATCAACTTCGAGGCGCCGGGCGAGTCGCGCGACAAGGTCTTCTTCGACAACCTGACGCCGCTCTACCCCGACGAGCAGCTCCGCATGGAGACCAACACCGACCACATCGTCGGCCGCGTCATAGACCTCGTCACGCCGCTCGGCAAGGGCCAGCGCGCCCTCATCGTCGCGCCTCCCCGCACCGGCAAGACGATGATGCTCCAGGCCATCGCCAACTCGATATCTAACAACCACCCCGAGGTCTCGCTCATCGTGCTGCTCATAGACGAGCGCCCCGAGGAGGTCACGGACATGCAGCGCTCGGTGCAGGGCGAGGTCATCTCCTCGACCTTCGACGAGCCGCCCACGCGCCACGTGCAGGTCGCCGACATGGTGATAGAGAAGGCGAAGCGGCTGGTGGAGCACAAGCGCGACGTGGTCATCCTGCTCGACAGCCTGACGCGCCTCGCGCGCGCGCACAACGCGGTCGTCCCGCCCTCGGGCAAAATCCTCTCTGGCGGCATTGACGCCAACGCCCTGCAGCGCCCGAAGCGCTTCTTCGGCGCGGCGCGCAACATAGAAGAGGGCGGAAGCCTGACCATCATCGCAACGGCCTTGATTGACACTGGCTCGCGCATGGACGACGTCATCTTCGAGGAGTTCAAGGGCACGGGCAACAGCGAGATTCACCTCGACCGCCGCCTCTCCGACAAGCGGCTGTTCCCTGCCATAGACCTCCAGCGGTCGGGCACGCGTAAAGAAGAGCTGCTCATCTCGAAGGAAGACCTCAACCGCATCTGGGTCATGCGCCGAGTGCTCAACCCGCTCTCGCCCGTCGAGCAGATGGAAGTGGTTCTGGAGCGCCTCGGCAAGACCAAGAACAACGCCGAGTTCCTCGCCTCGATGCAGAGCTAGCGAATGGGCGGCGGGGGCCGTTGACGGGAGGGCCGCTGTCGGCACCCGTCACTTGTCACCCGCCGCTCCTTTCGCATACTATTCCCCCAGGCTCTAGCAGTTAAATCCCCACTCCAAAGCCGTCTCCTCTAAGGGAGCGGTGTGAGCAGAAGGGGCCGGTGCGCGTCGCATTTCTCTCTTCCGAGGCTGTTCCTTTCGCCAAGACGGGCGGTCTGGGGGATGTCGCGGGCGCGCTGCCGAAGGCGCTGGAGGGGGCGGGGGTTGACGTGGCGCTCGTCCACCCGCTCTACGACACGACGGAGAGGCGCCACCTCGAAGAGAAGGTCTTTGACAACCTCGAGGTCGAGTGGCTGGGGCAGCGCCGCCGCGTCGGCGTCTGGTTCAGCGAGTCGGCCGGCGCGCCCGCCTTCCTGATAGAGTCGCCCGAATACTTCGCGCGCGGCCGCGTTTACGGCTTCCCGAACGACCACTACCGCTTCGCCTTCTTCAGCCGGGCGGCGCTGGCGCTCATGGGCAGGCTCGGCCTGGGCGCGCCCGACATCATCCACGGCAACGACTGGCCGTGCGGCTTCGCTCTCGTGTGGCTGCTGGCGGGGCGGCCGTGGGGCGGGTT
>DASPKR010000081.1:0-12536 GCA_035627975.1 Pyrinomonadaceae bacterium
GGTACAGGTCTGGGTCGTCGGCGTGGTTTAAGGCGAAGAAGCCGTCGCCGAACGAGACCATGCGCCAGTCGTCATTCAAGATGCCCGAGGGCTCGCGCGTGCGGCTGGGGCCAGTCCAAGTGCCGTTGTCCTGAAGGCCGCCGACCAGGTGGTAGAAGGGCTGACGGTTGTCTGCATGAATCTGATAGAACTGCCCTAGTGGCATGTTGTTGACGTACTCCCAACTTTCGCCCGCGTCGTAGGAGACGGCGACGCCTCCGTCCTGCCCCTGCCACATGCGCTTAGGGTTCGTCGGGTCTATCCAGAGCGCGTGGTAGTCAATGTGAGTGCGGCCCGTTATGGAGCGGAACGTCCGGCCGCCGTCAATCGAGACGAAGAGCGTGGAGGCGATGGCATAGACCCGGTTCTCGTTCTGCGGGTCAACGCGGAGGTCTGTGTAGTAGAAGCCGCGCGAGACTATGCGCGTCTCCTTCGAGACGTTGCGCCACGTCTCTCCGCGGTCGTCCGAGCGCCACAGCGTCCCGTCCTTCGCCTCCGTGATTGCATAGACGACCGAGGGGTTCGACGGCGCGACCTTGACGCCTATGCGCCCCACCAGTTTCGGCAGGCCCCCTTCGAGCCTCTTCCACGTGCGCCCGCCGTCGGTCGAGCGGAACACGCCGCCCTTCTCGCTCCCGGAGGTGTGCGTCCACGGCGTGCGCTTGAACTTCCACACCGCCGCGTAGAGCACGTTCGGGTTAGACGGGTCTATGTCCATGTCGGCGATGCCGTGCTCGGCGTCAACGTAGAGCGTCTTGGACCAGGTCTTCCCGCCGTCGGTCGTCATAAACACGCCGCGCTCCTCGTTTATGCCGAAGGCGTGGCCGAGCGCGCCCACGTAAACCACGTTCGGGTCGCGCGGGTTTATGAGTATGCGCGAGATTCGCTCGGAGTCCCTGAGCCCCACGTGCTGCCAGGTCTTGCCGCCGTCGGTTGACTTATAGACGCCGTCGCCGAAGGAGACGGAGTTTCGCGGGTTCGCCTCGCCCGTGCCGACCCAGACAACATCGGGGTTGCCGGGCTCGAGCGCGATGTCGCCGATGGAGATGGTGCCTTGCCTGTCGAAGACGGGCGACCAGCGCACGCCGCCGTTCGTCGTCTTCCACAGGCCGCCCGAGGCGGTCGCGACATAGACGACTTCGGGGCGGCCGGGGACTCCCTCCACGTCGGCCGTGCGCCCGCCCATGTTGGCCGGGCCTATCTGCCTCCATTCGAGGCGCTCGAAGGACTTTATC
Source organism: Pyrinomonadaceae bacterium (assembly GCA_035627975.1). GTDB lineage: Bacteria > Acidobacteriota > Blastocatellia > Pyrinomonadales > Pyrinomonadaceae > QHXN01. The sequence goes on from DASPKR010000081.1 coordinate 1,275, forward strand.
TCGGTGGCCGCGTCGTCCGTGCTCTCGGGCGTCTGCGCGCGCGCGGTCAGTGTCAGGCAGCAGAGCGCGGCCAGAAGGCATGCGAGCGAGCGCACGCGGGCGAGCTTGAAGCTGTGCATCTATTCAGGCTCCTCGGGCGGTTGGATAGAGAGTGGCGCGCGTCAGGATAAACCAGACGCGGGCGCGAACGGAAGAGGCGCGGCGAAAAAGCGCCGAAGGCGCGGAGGCAGGGGGCCGGTTAGCCTTTTGCGCTCCCGCCTTTTATCATCACTGCCGAGCCTTCAGACGGAAGAACGAACCGACTTGCGAACAACACCCGGCCTCCGCCGCCAGCAACTACTGAAGTTCAACACGCGCACACTCGTCAAGCTCCTGCTGCTCGCAGCCGCGGGGCTCTCGCCTTCGTGCGCGCTGACCGAGGAGAAGCCGCGCCCGACCGAGGCGGGCTGGGCCGCCTTTGTCGAGACGATTGCTGGCGACGGCACGCCTGGCTTCGCCGACGCGCCCGCAGGCGCGCAGGCACGCTTCCGCGAGCCCTTCGGCGTGGCCGTCGGGGCGGACGGCAGCGTCTTCGTCTCGGACGCGGGCAAGACCAACGCAATAAGGAAGCTTTCGCCGCGCGGCGAGGTCTCGACGCTCGCAGGGGGGCGCGAAGGCTTCGCCGACGGCGCGGGCGCGGCGGCCTCATTCGACACGCCCTCGGGGCTCGCCGTTGACGCGGACGGGAATCTCTACGTCGCCGACACGGGCAATAACCGCGTGCGGAAGGTCACGCCCGAAGGCACAGTCTCGACGCTCGCGGGCGACGGCACGCGCGGCTCGCGCGACGGGCCGGCCGCGCAGGCGCAGTTCGACGCGCCCCTGGGCGTCGCTGTTGACAACGACGGGAACGTTTATGTCGCTGACACCTACAACGACCGCGTGCGGCTCATAACGAAGTCGGGCGAAGTGAAGACTATCGCGGGCGCGGCTGGCGGCCCCAGCTACTCGGACGGCGACGCACTCGGGGCCGCGCTCTTCGACACGCCCTGCGCCGTCGCCGTCGCCCCCGGAGGCGAGCTTTTCATAGCCGACACCGGCAACAACCGCGTGCGCCGCCTCACGAAGGAGGGAGAGGTAATCACCGTCCCCTTCGTCTTCGAGGGCGCGGCCGCGGAAGGGGACGGCGCCCCCGCGCCCGGCTTCGTCTCGAAGCCCGTGGGGCTCGCCGTCACGCACGACGGCTTCCTGTACGTGACCGAGATGGATCGCGGCCGCGTCGTGCAGGTCTCCCCCGACGGCCGCGCACGCCGCGTCGCCGGCCTCGGCCCCGGCTTCTCTGACGGCGACGCGCAGGCGGCGCGCTTCAACCAGCCGTCGGGGCTCGCGCTCGACGCAACTGGCTCCCTCGTCGTCGCAGACGCCGCGAACTGCCTCGTACGAAGAGTTCGAGCGGCCGCGCAAGGCGACGCCGGGCGCGTTGACGAGAAGCAGGCCGTCGCGCCTCCCGCCCTGCCGGCGCCAGCCGGGCCGCTCCCGCGCCTGGGCGGCGAGGCGTTCGGCGAAGGCCCCTTCCCCTGGCCGCTCGACCCGCAGGACAGGCCGCACGAGGTCTCGGCGACGATGGGCGAGGTGCGCGGGAGCTACGACACCGATGACAGCCGCCACCACCTGCACAGCGGTCTCGACGTGTTCGGCACGCACGGCCAGGTCGTGCGCGCCGTCTTCGAAGAGAAGGTCTCAAGCCCCCTGCCAAACTGGGGCTTCGGCGGCCTGAACGAGGGGTTAAGAGTCGGCCTCTTCTCCTACATACACATCCGCGTCGGGCGCGACGAGCGCGACGAGATGCTCGACGGCACGCCCTTCGTCGCCGTCGCGGGCGCCGACGGCAAGACCTCGCGCGTGCGAGTGCGGCGCGGGACGCGCGTTCGCGTGGGCGACGCGCTCGGCACCATCAACCGCATGTACCACGTCCACATGAATCTCGGCCCGCCCGGCGCCGAAATCAACCCGCTCATGCTCGCGCCCGCGGGCTTCCGCGACCGTATCGCACCGACGATTGAGGCGGTCAAGCTTTTCGACGAGTCGGGCGCGGAGCTGAAGGGGCGGAGGGCGGGGCGCCTCCTCCTGCGCGGCCGAGTGCGCGTGGTCGTTGACGCCTTCGACCGCAACGACTCGAACGGCGAGCGACGCCGCCTCGGCCTCTACAAGCTCGGCTACCAACTGCTTTTGCCCGACGGGAGCCCCGCGCCCGGCTTCGAGAGCCCGCGCGTCACAATCGAGTTCGACCGCCTGCCGCCCGATCCCGAAGCTACCAAGATCGCCTACGCCGACGAGAGCGGCATAACCGTTTACGGCAGCGCGCGGACGCGCTTCCTCTACGAGCTGACGAACACAGTCCGCGACGGCCTCGCCTCGCACGGCCTCTGGGACACCTCCCGGCTCCCGCCCGGCGACTACACGCTCCGCATCCTCGCCTCCGACTTCAACGGCAATGAGGCCGAGGCGGGGCGCGACCTGCCCGTCACAATCGAGCCTTAGAGCGCCCGACGAAAGCGAGGAGGGGCGCGGGGGCGAAGCGGTTCGCCCCCGCGCCCCTCCTCCGGCGGCCTCCCGGCCCGAGTCTGTCAGAAGCGGCTGAAGATAGTCGTGGCCGTCAGCCTGTAGCCGAACTTGAGCACGTTCACGTCGGCCTCGTCGAAGGGGGGCTGCCCGCCGCGCTCCCAGGAGAAGAAGATGCTGTGCGCGGCCCGCGAGTCGAAGAGGTCGGTCAGGCGGTAGGCGGCCTCGCCGAGGAAGTAGTTGCGGTAGCGGTCTTCCTTCGACTCGCCGCGGACGTAGAAGATTTCCTGTGCCGTGAGCGAGAGCCTCGGCGTCGGGTTCACGGTCGAGTCGAAGCCGAAGAAGACGCGCTTGACAGTGTCCGAGGGCGTGACGGCCTCGGCCGGCCGGCGGCGGAAGTACGTTCGGCCGAACTCCGCCCCGACGAGCGGGACGAACTCGAAGCCGTAGCGGATGGGGATGAGCTTGAAGGGCGGCTTGCACCTGGGGCATAGCTCCCTCCCGACAGAGCGCGTGTTCGACGGGTCGAACGGGTGGTTGAGCGGGCCGAAGACGGGGCGGAACATGAACGTCCCCTTGAACTCGCCCTGCTTGAAGTCCCTGTCGGAGGCGTGGTTGCCCTGGAAGATGAAGCGGTAGTAGGTCGGGAAGCGGAAGTTGTTCGCGTAGTAGCGCAACTCCTCCTGCGTGCCGAGCACCACGCGGTTGAGCGAGAGCGTGTCCTTGACGATCTTGCCCGTAGAGACTTTGGCGTCCACGTAGAAGGGCGTGAAGATGCTGTAGGTGCCCGCGGTCACGTCCGGGTCTTCGAGCCCGCTGATGCGGGGCGCGAAGGGCGGGTCGGGCGGCACGCCGGCGGGCAGCGGATTGGTGTTCGTCTCGGTGAGCCGCCCGCCCGCGTCCACGTATTTGAAGTGAAGGCACTGCTGCGTGCCCGGCCTGACGCCCGTCAGGCGCAGCCCCGGCGCGAGGGTGAAAGTCTCGCCGACGATGGTGATGGACTCGGGGTCGGCGCCGGTCGCCGGCTTGTGCTCTACGACCTCGCCGCACACCTTCATCGGCCTGATCTCGCCCTCCGACACCCCTTTGACTGTGAGCCGCTCCACGTCGCGGAAGAACCCGAGCCGCAGGTCGAGCGTCCCGATGGTGTTCCGGCGGCGGATGGCGGGCCCGTCCTCCTGCTCCTCGTCGGCGACAGAGCTGATGAGCGAGACGCCTATGTTCAAGTCCTTCTCGATGGGGCGCACGCCCACAGCCTTTTCTTTGTCCACGAAGACCTTCGGCGACGCCTCGGCCGACCTGCCGGCGAGCCCCGCCGTCACGCGCGGGTGTAGGAGGTCTGCGGGCGCGTCGGAGGGCAGCGTCAGCCGCGCGTCGAACTTCTCGGTCGGCAGCCCCCTGTCCGGGATGAAGCAGGCCGCGACGGTCTGGTTTATCGTGAGCGTCCTGGCCTCTACCTCCCTAGTGGCCTCGGGCGTCAGCCTCATCTCTTTCACGCCGATGGTCGTGACCTTGTCTCTAGTGAGCGGCTCGACCTCTATCTTCACCTCGCCGAGCCTCGGCCTCAGCCTCCTGTTCAGGTAATCGTGGAGCTTGACGGCCCTCTTCAATGAAAAGGGGTCTTGGGGGTCGTAGGGGAAGGTCAGGGCGACCTCGCCTGGCCGGCACGTGGGGAACTCGGTCGTCAGCTCGCGCTCGACGGCTTTCGCCACCGGCACGGAGCGAACAACCGAGCCACCGTCCTCGCCTATGTAGTTGGTGATGATGACCGAGAGCTTCAGCGCGTTGAAGTCAGCGAAGGGGTCGAGCAGTTTTTCCGGGTGGGCCGGGTCGAGGTAGATTTTTTCGGGGACGTACATCCTGAACAACGCTTTGAACAGCGGAGCCCTGTCCGCCGGCTCCAACTCGTCGAGCGGCGCGATGAGGAACATGTTTTTGAACGCGCCCTGATCGGGGACGGGCTTCCCCTTCGCGGCGAGGACGCCGATGACGGGTGGGCTGGCGCCCCCGAGCTGCTCGTGCATCGCGTCACCGAGCGGCACGTCCATAGTCACGTCCACGTAATACTTCCGGGCGGCCGGGGCTGCGTCGTCAGGGTTGACGCTCAGCAGCGCCTTCGGCAAGTCGTTCTGCGCCGACGCGGCCGCGCACGCGCACATGACGAGCGCGGCGGCCAGAATCAACCTGGCTTTCGAGAGCATAGTCTTCTCCCCGAGTTTATGTGGTTGACGGCTGTGGTTGATGTTCCCCCGCGGGAGGGGCCGCCTCAACCGATGGGCTCGTGGACGGCGCCCGACGATACCTGCGCGATGATGGTGACGGCGTCGCCCGCGGACGTGGCCCTGTTCACCATGTTCCTGAGGTTCACCCAGAGGAAGTCGGGCAGGGTTGCGTGCTCGAGCGCGAGCATTTGCAGCATCACCCTCTTGACGGCGATGTCCACGGAGACCTCGCTGCTGTAGAAGAAGGACAGCGGGTGTGACCGCCAGTTGGCGCCGGCCGCGACGGTCTCGTCGCGCGCGTCGTTGTTGAGTTGTGCGTAGAAGAAAGGCGTGACCTGGGCCTCTGTTGCCATCATTGACTCCTTTCCTGAAAGGCGGGGCGGGTTCGCCCGGCGGTGCGCGCAGTTCAAGCCAGGTTTGTGAAGGCTTCGGATGAAACGTGGAAGCCGGGCCGCCGCGGAAGAGGCGCGGCCCGCGTGACGGCGCGCGCGCGCATCATACTCGCCCCGCCCGCAAAGTCAACAGTTATCACTGTCGCTAACATATGCCGGCCCCGGCGCAAACATTTCAGCCGCGCGCCGTTGACACGCGCGCTCGGCCCGCGCTAAACCGGGTGCCATGTTCACCTCTCTTTTCCCTGAGTCGAAGCCGGTCGTCGGCGTAATTCATGTGGGGGCGCTGCCGGGGACGCCGGCCTCGGAGGCGGGCGTTGACGAGATAGCGGCGTCGGCCGTGCGCGAGGCCGCGCTGTACCGCGACGCGGGCGTTGACGCCGTGGCCGTCGAGAACATGCACGACGTGCCGTACCTGCGAGGCTCGGTCGGGCCGGAGATAGTCGCGGCGATGGCCGTCATAGGGCTCGAAGTGAAGCGCGGGGCGCGGTTCCCCACGGGCGTACAGATTCTGGCGGGCGCCAACACTGAGGCCGTCGCCGCGGCGCACGCCGCCGGGCTCGACTTCGTGAGGGCCGAGGGCTTCGCATTCGCGCACGTGGCCGACGAGGGCTGGATTGAGTCTTCGGCCGCCGAGCTTTTGCGCTACAGGCGGAAGATAGGCGCGGGCCGCGTGCAGGTCTGGGCCGACGTGAAGAAGAAGCACTCCTCGCACGCCGTCACCTCGGACGTGAGCCTCGGCGCGACGGCCGAGGCCGCGGAGTTCATGCGCGCTGACGCCGTCATCGTCACGGGCTCCGTGACGGGCGCGCCGCCGCGCGTCGAGGACGTGCGGGAGGCGAAGGCGCACTGCCGCGTACCCGTCCTGCTCGGCTCGGGCATCGCCCCGGAAAACGTCTCGGAGTTCTACGACGAAGCCGACGGCTTCATCGTCGGCTCGTATTTCAAGGAGGGCGGCCACTGGGCGAACGCCGTGGACGCGCGCCGCGTCGAGCGCCTGACGGGCGCCGTGCGGCGGCTGCGGGACGGGGCGCGCGGATGAAAGGCGCGCTTCAGGACATGAAGCCGAGGTTAGGCGTCTCGAAGCGGCCGACGAGCGGGAAGACGGCGGGCAGGTCTGCCTCGGGCAGGCCGAACCAGAGCGCGAGCGTGGCGGCGTACTGCTCGGTTGACGTGGTCGGTATCCAGCGGCCGCGGTCGTCCGCGTCGTCCGGGCCGCCGAGCGCGAGCACTGGGAAGGTGCCGTAGAAGTCGCCGCCGCGCACGGCGCCGCCCATTATGAGGTGGTGGCTGCCCCACGCGTGGTCGGAGCCGACCGCAGCGCCCGAGCCGGAAGGGTCGAGCGTGCGGCCGAAGTCGGAGAGCGTGAAGGTCGTCACGCTGTCGGCCACGCCCAGTCGGACGGTCGCGTCGTGGAACGCCTTCATGGCCTTGCTCAGTTGGAGCAGCAGCACGCCATGGCCGTTCAAGGCCGAGTGCTGGTTGCTGTGGTGGTCGAAGCCCGGTATCAGGCAGAAGAAGATCTGGCGGCGCACGCCCAACTGCGCGCGCAGGCTGATGAGCTTCGCCACCTGCCTGAGCTGGAAGCCTATCGGGGTGGGCGGGAAGTCCGTCTGCCCGGCTTCGAGCGGCGGGAGCACGGGGTCTGTCGGGATGGCCTGTCGCGCCCGCGCGGCCTGCTCGACCGGCTCGGCTGCGGCGCCGAGCAGGCCGCCCGTCGCGCCCTTCCTTATGTTGTTGAAGGCGGCGATGGCGGCTTCGCGGCTCGAAGGGAAGACGTAGGAGCCGTAGTCAATGCTGAAGGCGTCGTGGAGCGGAAGGCCGGGGTTGATTACGAGCTGCCGCGTCAGCTCGCCCGTCGTGAACAGGCTCGCGCCCGCGACCGAGACGTTCATCGGCAGAAGCGGCGCCGAGCCGTTTAAGCCCGCCATCAAATCCGCCACGCGCCCGCCCCAGCCGGTCTGCGCGGCGGAGACGCACGCCTGCTGCTGCCCCAACTGATCCGGGTGCGAGAAGAGCTGGTACGGGTGGCCGACGCCGCTCCTGTAGAGCGTGCGCGTCAGCGGCCGCACGAGCGTCCCCGCGTTGCACAGGACGGCGAGGCGCCCCTGCTTGAAGAGGGCCTGAAGCTCTACGAGGCTCGGGTGGAAGCCGTACGCGAGCCCCTGCTGGCTCGGCGGCGAGACGGGCAGGAGGCTCGCTCGCGGGACAGCGAGGCCCGACGATGCGCGCACGGCGGCGTAGCCGCCCGGCGCGTCGTACTCGTCGAGGGGGACGACGGTGTTGTTGCCGTCGTTGCCGCCTTCGAGGAAGACGCAGACGAGCGCCTTGTAGTCGGAGGCGTCGGACGCGCGCGCCAGCGCGCCCACCAGGCCGAACCTTTCGAGCCCCGCGGCGAGCGCGGCCGAGCCGGCGAGCGCGCCGCAGGACTTAATCAAAAAATTCCTTCTCGTCTCCGACATCTCGCCTGCTCACTTCTGCAAATGGTACTGCGGGGAGCTAACGATTAGAAAGACTGCCACCCACGTGCGATCCCTCAGATAGTTCGGGTAGGTAGCCGGGTACGTCTCGACGACGCGGATTATCTCCGAGCGCATGGCCGGCGTCATCGTGCCGTGGAGCAGCAGGGCGTCCAGCGCGGCGACGAGCTTTGCGGGCTCGGCCGCGAGCGGGTGGAAGGGGGTGGTGTTGATGAAGGTGCCGGTCGTGTTCTCTGGCGTCGCGCGCGCGCCTATGCCGCCGCGGAAGACCATCTGCGAGGCGAACCAGACGCGCCCGAGCACCGTCGTGCTGGTGTGAGCGCCGAACTCCGGGCCCCTTAGCGTCGTGCCGGGGACGGTGTAGTCGTCCGGGTAGTAGCCGAAGACGGTCGGCGGCTTCCAGATGTCCTGCCCCATGCCGGCCACCCACGGCGTCAGGTAGCCGTCGCTCTCGACGATGTTGTTGATGCCGGGGCCTAAGCCCCTCACGCCGAAGGCGCGGCAAAGCCCCGCGGCGTAGAGCGCCGGCTCGCGCAGTCGGCCGTAAGCCGGGTCGGTCTTTACGTCGCCGCGCGCCTCCGGGTCTAAGAGTATCGCGCGCACGACCGATTTCAGGTCGCCGCGCTCCCGTGTGCAGCCGGCGTCGGGGTAGAAGCCGGCGCAGTTGTCATCGAAGACGGCGGAGACGCGGCCGACGTAGGCCGGGCTCGGGTTGCTTGTAACGAGGTGGCGTATGAGCCGCTGGCTCACGAAGGGGCCGACGTTCGGGTGGTTGAAGATGTTGTCGAGCGCGGCCGACAAGTCCTGCGCGGCGGTCTGCCCGGCGGGGAGATGCGCGCCGCCGAGCAGGGTCTTCGCGCCTGCGTCGTGGAAGCGCTCGACGGGCTGCATGGGGTCGAGGAAGTTGATGAGCCCCTGCGAGCCGGCCGGCGGGTTCGCATAGACCCAGCCGGTGAAGACGCGCGCGAAGTCGTTAACGGTCGCCTGCGTGTAGGCGGGCGTGCGGTTCCCCTGCTCGTCGAGCCGGGGCGTGCCGTCGGCGTTCAGGAGGTCGGGGCCGATGGTGAAGAGCTGTAGGATTTCGCGGGCGAAGTTCTCGTTCGGCTTCTCCTTCGTGTTGCCCTCTGAGTCGAGGAACTCGCCCATAGCGGCGTTGAGCGTTACGTCATGCATCAACGCGCGGAAGCTGCCGAAGGCGTTGCGGTCGAGGGCTTGCAGGTAAGGCGCGTACCAGCTCGCCTGGTTCAAATCCTTCGCCGAGACGACGAAAACCTGGTGGAGGGCGAAGGCGACGCGCTGCCGCAACTGGTCGCGCCCGTAGAAGGCGTTCCTGAAGAAGCGCGTCTGCAACGGGTGCATCGTGTAGTTGTCGCGCAGGCACGGGTAGTCGCTCCCGCAGTAGAGGCGGCTGTCAATCGGCACGAGCGGCAGAGTGGGGTAGCCGCTGGGCGCCGCGGCGAACTGCTCTTCGAGGTATGCGCGGAGGCCCATCGCCTTCGCGCGCTCGACCTCGGCGGGCGTGGGGCCGAAGGAGGACTGTTCGAGGAAGCGCACGGCGTCCGCCGACGTGGCCGGGCCGGTGTAAGGGTCGGGCGTCGCGGCCGGGAGCGGCGCGGGCGGGACGGCCGGCGCGGGCGTAGGCACCGAGCCCACGTCGTCGGGCGGGCCGCCGCCCTCGCGGCCCACGGCGAGCCGCACGCGGTTGCTCGTCATGCCGCGAAGGGTTACGCGCAGCAGCACGTCGCCCGCGTCGGCCATCGAGGGGTCGAGGCGGACGGTGAACTGCGTCAGCCCCGCGAAGCCGGGGACGGGGCCCGCGTGCTCGACCTTGAGGCGGTAGGTGCGCCCCCGCCCGTCCTCCGCCTCGGCGCCGAAGGCGCCGGCAGTCTCGCCCACGTACAGGCGGACGTTCGTGGCGAAGACGACGACGCGCGTGGCCGCGTCCGCGCCGAAGGGGACGGGCGCGACCGCCGTGAAGGGGCCGGGCGTCATGCGGACGGGGTCGAGCGCGACGGCGCGCGTCGAATCGGGTTCGGTGACGAGGACGGGCGCCGCGCCTTCCGTCTGCGCCGCGGCGCACAGGGGCAGCGCGAGGCATAGGCCGAGCGCGCGTGCGAGCCGTGTCAGTTGCGTGCGCGTTCTCATCTCGGACGGGGCGTCAGGGGAGACTTCGTTTCGAGAAGGCGCGCGGATTATACAACGGGCTCGCCCCGCGAGGCGCGACTAATTTCCGGCCTGCCCCCGAGCCCGTGCTCACGACTTTTTGCAAGATTTTACAAACGGGCCGGCGCGGGCTACATATAATCGCGGAAATCAGGAGTTCGTGGCCGGGAGGATTTATGAAGGAGATGAGAGGCCTGCTGTCGGTAGTCGCTTCCGGGTTGATGGCGGCGGCGCTCTGCTCGGTCGCTTCGGCGCGGCAGGCATCGGGCGGGGCGGAGTGGCCGCAGTGGCGTGGCCCGAACCGCGACGGCGTGTCGAAGGAGACGGGGCTCCTCAAGCAGTGGCCCGAGGGCGGGCCGCCGCTCGTGTGGAAGGCGCAGGGCGCCGGCATCGGCTACTCTTCGCTCGCGGTGGCGAACGGCCGCGTCTATACGATGGGCCTTCGCGGCGAAAGGGAGTACGTCATAGCCTTCGACGCGGCGACGGGCAAGGAGCTCTGGGCTACGCCGAACGGCTCGGCCTACCGCGACAGCCGCGGCGACGGCCCGCGCGGCACCCCGACCGTTGACGGCGAACGCCTCTACGCGCTCGGCGGCAACGGCGACCTCTCGACGCTCGACGCGAAGACGGGCAAGGTCGTGTGGGCGATGAACGTCCTCGAGAAGTTCGGCGCGTCCAACATCGGCTGGGGCATAAGCGAGTCGCCGCTCGTCTTAGGCGAGAAGCTTCTGATAAACCCCGGCGGGCGCGGCGCATCGCTCGTCGCGCTCGACAAGCGCGACGGCCGAGTGCTCTGGAAGAGCGCGAGCGACAAGGCCGGCTACTCGTCCGCTATCCCGGTGCAGGCGGGCGGCAAGACGCAGGTCGTCTTCTTCACGCAGGAGCGCGCCGTCGGCGTTGACCCCGCGGACGGGAAGATTCTGTGGGAGTACGCGAAGCCCTCGAACGACACGGCCAACGTCGCCACGCCGGTCGCGCGCGGCAACCGCGTCTTCATCTCGTCGGACTACGGGACGGGCGGGGGCGTCGTCGAGATAAAGCCAGACGGTGCCGGCGCCCGGGAGGTCTATTTCACGCGGGAGATGCGCTACCACCACAGCACCTCCATTCTCGTCGGCGAGCACCTCTACGGGTTCTCGGGCGCGGTGCTGACGGCCATGCGCTTCGACACGGGCGAGATAGCTTGGAAGGACAGGAGCGTCGGCAAGGGCTCGCTCGCATACGCCGACGGGATGCTCTACGCGCTGAGCGAGAACGGCGTCGTCGGGCTGATTGAAGCGACGCCGGCCGGCTACCGCGAGCGCGGCCGCTTCCAGATACCGCAGGGCTCGCGCAACACATGGGCGCACCCCGTAGTCGCGGGCGGCCGCCTCTACCTCCGCGACCAGGACACCATCTACGCCTTCGACGTGCGGCAGAAGAAGTAAGACGGCAACGAGATAGGAAAGAGAAGAGGGTTGACGA
>DASPKR010000082.1:0-2514 GCA_035627975.1 Pyrinomonadaceae bacterium
GCGTGGTGCCGCGCGCGGAGGTGGTCGCCTACGCGCACGAGTGGGCGAAGAAGCTCTCCGAGGGCCCCGCGTTCGCGCACGCCATGACCAAGCAGATGATCGAGGGCGAGCACGAGATGTCCCTCGAGGGGGCCATCGAGGCCGAGGCGCAGGCGCAGGCCGTCTGCATGCAGCACCCCGACTACCGCGAAGCCTACGAGGCCTTCGTGCAGAGGCGCGAGCCGCGCTTCGAGGGTCGCCCCGCCGAGGGATGATGAGCATCGCAAACTTTGCGCGCGCGGCCCCGCTCCTCCTGTGCCTCGCGGCCGCGGCCGCGGCGCAGGAGCGGCAGCCCGACCCGTCGCGCCACTTCCAGAGGGCACGCGAGATAGGCGACACGACCGCGCCGGGGGCGACCTTCGAGTTCGAGTCGTCCGGCTACTCCTACCGCATAGCCTCCAACGGGGCCGGGCGCCGCATGAAGGGCAGTGACGTGCGGCGCTTCAGCCTGCGCCTCGAAGGCGTGGATTGGATAGAGCGTGTCTCTTATCAGGAGTACCAGGACAACATCCTTCTGGTCTGGTGGGTCAACGACGGCGGAGGGGCCGCGGCCTACGTCGCGCGGCTCGAGCAGCCCTCCATGCGCGCCCGGTGGAAGCAGCTCGTCCCTGCCCTCAACGTCATGGCCGTCCGCGAGCAGGGCTCCCTGTACTTAAACGGCTACGGCTTTCTCGGCAGGCTCGACCTCGGGACGGGCGAATACCTCTGGCGGCTCGACCATAAGGAGAGCCACGACGACTTTCACCGCCGCAGGGGCCGCGAAGAAAGCGGCAGCGAAGCCCGAAAACTGATGCTACCTTCTTCGGACTTCGGGCCGCCGGAGTTCGACGGCGACACGGTGATTTACAGGGAGGTCGGCCAGTACAAGCGCCCGCCTTTGAAGGCGGTTCACGTCAACAGGAAGTCGGGCAAGATCGTCCGCATCGAGTAGGGTCTCGGGAAGACCGGCATGGCGCGCGATTCGTTCATAGAGGAGACGCCCTTTTTCGCCGACGAGCACGCGAGGCTCGCGGCCGGCGTGGCCGACTTCGCCGCGCGCGAGGTCGCGCCGCGCGAGACGGCCGCCGAGGAGCGCGGCGAGGACGAGCACTTCCGCGAGATGCTAGCGCTGCTCGCGCAGGCAGACCTCCTGCGCTACTCGGTCGCCCGCCCCGCCGGCCACGAGCCGCTCGACGCACGCGCCCTCTGCGTCGTGCGCGAGGCGCTCGCGTACCGCTCGGCGATGGCAGACCTCGCCTTCGTCATGCAGGGCCTGGGAACCTACGCCCTTAGCCTCGCCGGCTCCGAGCACGTGCGCGACTTCTGGCTCGAACGCGCGCGCACGGGCCGCGCCGTCGCCGCCTTCGCGCTCACCGAGCCCGAGGCCGGCTCCGACGTGTCGAACGTGCAGACGACCGCCCGCCGCGAAGGCGACGGCTACCGCATAGACGGCCGCAAGTGCTTCATCTCGAACGCGGGCGTGGCCGACTTCTACACGGTCTTCGCGCGCACGGGCTCCCGGCCCGACGGCCGCGCGCAGCTCTCGGCCTTCATCGTCGGCGCGCGCATGCCGGGCTTCCGAGTGCGCGCTCGCACGCGCCTCGTAGCGGCTCACCCCATCGGCGAAATAGAGTTCGAGAGCCTGCGCGTCCCCGAGGAAGACCGTCTAGGCGAAGAGGGCGACGGCTTCCGACTCGCGATGCAGACGATGGATATGTTCCGCGCGAGCGTGGGCGCGGCCGCGTGCGGCATGGCCCGGCGCGCGCTCGACGAGGCGGTGCGTTACGCGCGAGGGCGCCGGCAGTTCGGCGCCGCGCTCGCCGACCACCAGCTCGTTCAGGAGAAGCTCGCGCGTATGCAGACCGAGCTCGACGCCGCACGCCTGCTCGTCTATCGCGCCGCGCACCTGAAGGACGTGGGCGGCACGGGGCTGACGCGCGCCGCGAGCGAGGCCAAGCTCTTCGCCACGGAGGCCGCGCAGCGTATTGTTGACGAGGCCGTGCAGATTCACGGCGGCTACGGGCTCGTGCGCGGCTCCGCGGTCGAGCGCCTCTACCGCGACGTGCGCGCGCTGCGAATCTACGAAGGCACCTCCGAAATTCAGAAGCTCATCATCGCCCGCGAGCTGTTAAGGGAGCAGTAAAGAAGCCTGCGGCGGGCGCCGGCGACACATGAGGATAAACGTAATCGGCGGGGGGCCGGCGGGGCTCTACTTCGCGCTGCTGATGAAGCGGCACGACGCGTCGCACCGCGTAACGGTCTTCGAGCGCAACCCGCCGGGCGCGACGTTCGGTTGGGGCGTGGTCTTCTCCGGCAGGACGCTCGCCACTCTGCGCGAGGCAGACCCCGAGTCGCACCGCCGCATCGCCGAGAGCTTCGAGGCGTGGGACAACGTTGACGTGGTCTATCGCGACACGAAGATAAGCGTCCGCGGCAACAGCTTCTCCGGCATCGCGCGCATAAAGCTCCTCAACATCCTGCAGGAGCGGTGCGCCG
>DASPKR010000083.1:0-3043 GCA_035627975.1 Pyrinomonadaceae bacterium
GCGCTCGCCATCGCCCGCGAGCGGGACGAGGAGGCGCGGCAGGGCCGACTGCGGGGGCCGCTGCACGGCGTCCCCGTCCTCATTAAGGACAACATAGACACGGCCGACCGCATGAAGACGACGGCAGGCTCGCTGGCGCTCGTCAACGCACGGCCGCAGCGCGACGCCTTCGTCGTCGAGCGGCTCCGGCAGGCCGGCGCCGTCATCATCGGCAAGACCAACCTGAGCGAGTGGGCGAACTTCCGCTCGACGCGCTCGACGAGCGGCTGGAGCGCTCGCGGCGGCCAGACGCGCAACCCCTACGCGCTCGACCGGAACCCTTGCGGCTCAAGCTCCGGCTCCGGCGCCGCCGTCGCCGCGAACCTCTGCCTCGCCGCGGTCGGCACCGAGACGGACGGCTCAATCGTATGCCCCGCTTCGGCCTGCGGCATCGTCGGCATAAAGCCGACCCTCGGGATGGTGAGCCGCTCCGGCATAATCCCCATCGCGCACAGCCAGGACACGGCCGGCCCGATGGCCCGCACCGTGGCCGACGCGGCCGCGCTGCTTCAGGCCCTCGCCGGCTTCGACGCGCGCGACCGCGAGACCGAGCGCGGCGCCGCCCTGCGCGACGCGGACTTCGCGCGCTCGCTCGACCCCGCGGCGCTGCGGGGCGCGCGCATAGGCGTCGCGCGAAAGTCCTTCGGCTTCAACGACCGCGTTGACAAGCTCATGGAAGAGGCGCTCGACGTGATGAAGCGCTCCGGCGCCGTCCTCGTTGACCCGGCCGACCTGCCCACGCACGGCAAGTTCGACGACTCCGAGTTCGAGGTGCTGCTTTACGAGTTCAAGGCAGACCTCAACAAGTACCTCGCCTCTCTCGCTCCGGGCGGCGACCACCCGCGCACGCTCGCCGGCCTCATCGAGTTCAACGAGCGCAACAGCGACCGCGAGATGCCCTACTTCGGTCAGGAGATTTTCATACGCGCCGAGAAGAAAGGGCCGCTCACGGAGCGCGCCTACCGCGCGGCGCTCAGGAAGAACCACCTGCTCGCGCGCGCTCAGGGGATAGACGCCGTCATGCGCAGGCACCGCCTCGACGCAATCGTCGCGCCCACCGGCGGCCCCGCATGGACGACAGACCTCGTGAACGGAGACCACTTCTCGGGCGGAAGCTCAAGCCCGGCGGCGGTCGCCGGCTACCCGAACATCACGGTGCCAGCCGGCTTCGTCCACGGCCTGCCCGTCGGCATCTCCTTCTTCGGCCGGGCCTTCACCGAAGCCCGGCTCATCGGGCTCGCCTACGCATACGAGCAGCTGACTAAGCACCGCCAGCCCCCGCGCCTCTCGCCCGGCGCCGGCCTGCGCGGCTAAGACATTCACCGCGGAGGCACAAAGGCACGAAAGAAATCCCAATTTCTTTTTCGTGCCTTTGTGCCTCCGCGGTGAGTATTCCCCCGCCCCGCGCGCGAATGCATTCCGGCCCGCAAGCCTGTATAATTGCCGTTTCGTGCCAGCGAACTCATTCCGACCGTCGGAGACTGTGTGAACCGAAATGATTAATTTCGAGACCGCGCCGGAGCGCTACAAGCACTGGAAGCTGGCCGTCGAGGGCCGTGTGGCGACGCTTTCGATGGACGTGCAGGAGGACGAGACGCTCGCGGAAGGCTACAAGCTCAAGCTCAACTCCTACGACCTCGGCGTTGACATAGAGTTGGCCGACGCCGTCCAGCGCCTGCGCTTCGAGCACCCCGAGGTCAAGGTCGTCGTCGTCACCAGCCTCAAGCCCCGCATCTTCTGCGCCGGCGCAAACATCTACATGCTCGGCACGTCAAGCCACGCCTTCAAGGTCAACTTCTGCAAGTTCACGAACGAGACGCGCTGCGCCATTGAGGACGCTTCCGTCCATTCGGGCCAGCGCTACGTCGCCGCCCTTAACGGCACGGCCTCGGGCGGGGGCTACGAGCTCGCGATAGCCTGCGACGAGATTTACCTGGTTGACGACGGCAACTCCGCCGTCTCTCTGCCCGAAGTCCCCCTGCTCGGCGTGCTGCCCGGCACGGGCGGGCTCACGCGCCTCGTTGACAAGCGGAAGGTCAGGCGCGACCGCGCCGACGTGTTCTCGACTCTCGCCGAGGGCCTCAAGGCCAAGCGCGCGAAGGAGTGGGGGCTGATTGACGGCTACTTCCCGACCAGCAAGTTCCAGGAGGGCGTCGAGGCGCGGGTGCGCGAGCTGGTCGGGGCGGACGGCGA
This sequence comes from Pyrinomonadaceae bacterium, assembly GCA_035627975.1. GTDB lineage: Bacteria > Acidobacteriota > Blastocatellia > Pyrinomonadales > Pyrinomonadaceae > QHXN01. The sequence continues at coordinate 2,233 of DASPKR010000083.1, forward strand.
CGGTAGGGCGGGGCCGGGAATAAAACTCAACCCTTTCGACGTTGAGGTGAGCGCGGGCGGGCGCGAGTACAGGCACGTCTCGCTTCGCGTCAACCGCGAGCGGCGCTACGCGGACTTGACCATGCGCGGCCCGGAGGGCGCGCAGCCCGAGTCGGCCGACGAAGTTCTCAGGCTCGGCGACTCGTACTGGCCGCTGCGCGCCTACCGCGAGCTTGACGACGCCCTGCTCCACCTTCGCATGAACGAGCCCGAAGTCGGCCTGGTCTGTCTGCGCACCGCGGGCGACGCGGAGGGCGTGCTCGCAGTTGACCGCTTCCTCGCGGCCAACAAAGACTACTGGCTCGTGCGCGAGATCATCCTCAACATGGCGCGCGTGCTGCGCCGGATGGACTTGACGGCCAAGAGCTTCTTCGCGCTGGCCGAGCCGGGGGGCTGCTTCGCCGGGAATCTGCTTGAGCTTCTGCTCGCCTCCGACCGGAGCTACATGCTCAACGACCCCGGGGAGAGGGTCGAGCTGGCCGTGAGCGCGCTAAACTCCGGGGCGCTGCCGATGTCGAACGGGCTGACGCGCATGCAGTCGCGCTTCCTCGCCGAGCCGGAGAGGGCGCGAGAGGCGCTCGGACACGAAGGCCCGTTCTCGACCGAGGAGGCGGAGGAGGCGGGGCTCGTGACCTTCGCGCCGGACGACCTCGACTGGGAGGACGAGGTGCGCGTCGCCATAGAGGAGCGCACGTCGCTCTCGCCCGACGCGCTTACGGGGATGGAGGCAAGCCTTCGCTTCGCCGGCCCCGAGACGCTCGACACCAAAATC
>DASPKR010000084.1:0-3308 GCA_035627975.1 Pyrinomonadaceae bacterium
AGGACTGCGACGGGGTTTTCAAAGACATCACCGTCATAGTCCAGACCGCGCACGCCATGCGCAACATGAACGGCATCGCCTACCCGGATGAGACCGTATTCTGGGAGCGCCTGAGCATCACCAAGCGCATAGTCCACTAACTCCTCGGCGCGGCAGTTCGGGCGGAGCGGCGGCTCGCGTGTCCGAGCGCCGCGCGTCAGAGCATTCCGAGCACCTGCGCCAGAACCTCCCGCTCGCCCTTGAACGCGAGCGCCTCCAAAGCCTCACCGGCCTCGAACCAGCGGGCCTCGTTCACCTCTTCGTCGTGCTCTGCCACGTCGCCCGACCGATAGCTCATCAGGAAGAAGTGCACGTGCTTGTGGAAGCGCACGCGCCCGCCGCCTCCCTTCGAGAAGTACCAGTATTCTACGGTGTCGAGCGGCGCTACTACCTCGCAGCTCAGCCCCGTCTCCTCTCGGACTTCGCGTAACGCGGCCTGCTCTGGCGTCTCGCCTCGGCCCACAAGTCCTTTCGGCAACTGCCAGCGCGCACGCTCCCCGACGGAAATCAGCGCGACTTCCACCTTCCCGTGCCGCCGCCTAACGACGACTCCGCCAGCGGAGACCTGCTTCTTCGTCTCGAACGTGCTCACGGTAAGGGGATTATAGACGCAGCCCGTGCGGGATTTCAGGCGGCTTTGCGGCGCTGCGAGCGGGCGGGCTTAAGACCGAGGCGCTCGCGCAGGCCCTCGCACTCGTCCAACTCGCGCTCGGGGATGCAGAAGGTGCAGACCCACTTGCCATCCGAGTTGCGCATGTGGAGCGTCTCGGCGGCCTTGCGGCAGACTTCGCACTTGAAACTCTTACTCATGGCTTCTGGTCAAACTCCTGTTATGCCGCGCGCGAGCGCTGCTCCTGCTGGCGCGGGTCGTAAAAAAAGCGTAGGTGCTGGCGGCCGAGGTACTTGAGCACCGCCGAGACGTGCTTGCACTCGAAGCCGGGCTCGGCGTTGCCGCGGAAGATGAAGTCGGCGCAGGTGCAGGCGAGCGTGCGCGTCTCGGGGTCGCGGAAGAGGTGGTAGCCGCGCTCCGCGCCTGACTCTGACTGCGCGATCCAGCCGTAAGGCTCCGCCTCGAAAACCTTCACGCGCTCGGCCCGCGCCGAGCGCTGCTCAGCCGCGGTGAACTCCTCCACCCTGTCCGCACGTCTCTTTTTCTCCTCTATTTTCATGGGACGAATTATAGCACAAGGCGTCCGTGGGTGGAACAGCGTTTCATGTGCGGGACAGAGATTTTTTTGGCGGGAAAGCTTCAGAGAGGGCAGGCCGGCTGCTCGTCGCCCCAGCCGAAGAAGTCGTGAGCCCACGCGAAGCGCGTGCCGGCGCGGCGGGCGGCTTCTTCGTCCGTCTCCATGTCGCCGACGAAGAGCGTCTCGTGCTCCCCTGCGCGGAAGCGGCGCATGAGGCGCAGCAGCATTTCGGGCTTGGGCTTGCGGCAGGGGCAGTTGCGGAAGGGCGCGTGCCAGCAGATTTCGATTGAGCCGGGCGGCGGCCGCAGGCCGAAAGCTTGCTCGACCATCTCGACGAGCATGCCCCGCGCGACGCCGAGGCTCAGGTAGCCGAGGCCGACGCCGCCCTGATTCGTCGCCACGCCGAAGCGCGCGCCGCGCGGCCCCCAGTCTATCCCGGCCAGCCGCTCGCGCACGCCGGGTATCAACTCCCACTCGCCCGGCTTATTGGGGCAGGGCCGTCCCGGCACGGTCGAGCGCCGCAGCGTCCCGTCCGCGTCGAAGATGTAGAGCTTGACGGGCAGCAGCCCTGCCCCTGTCTCGGCCATGCCGCGGAGTCTAAGCCCGAACCTTTGAGTATCGCTGTTGCTTTTGTGGAGAATTTGCGAGCAGGTCGAGGGCCGTCGCTTGACGTTTGGCGCGGGGGCGGGCAAAACAGTGGGGTGCCGTTGGAAAAGGTCATACTCGTTGACGAGCTGGACAGGGAAGTGGGCTCGGCCGAAAAGCTCCGGGCGCACAGGGACGGGGCCATGCACAGGGCCTTCTCAGTCTTCGTGTTCGACTCCGCGGGGCGGCTTCTGCTACAAAAGAGGGCGAAGGGGAAGTACCACTCGGGCGGGCTCTGGTCGAACACGTGCTGCGGGCACCCCCGGCCCGGCGAGACGGTCGCGTCTGCGGCGGCGCGCCGCCTGCGCGAGGAGATGGGCTTCGGCTGCGAGCTGCGGCCCGCCTTCGAGTTCGTCTATCGCGCCGAGCTCGACGGCGGCCTAATCGAGCACGAGTACGACCACGTCCTCGTCGGCCGCTTCGACGGCGAGCCGCGCCCTGAAGCCTCGGAGGTCGAGGAGTGGGCGTGGCTCGGCCTCGAAGAGCTTCGGCGCGAGCTTCTCACGAGCCCCGCAGGCTACAGCTTCTGGCTGCGCGCCGCGATGCGCTCGGGCGACTGGCGCAAGCTCGACTCGATGCTGCGCGCCGCCTGACGCGGCCCGCCACGGCTGCGATGTTGACGACAGCAGCGCCGTCATCAATCCTCTTTCGCCGCCAACCCTCTCCTCCGTTTCATCATCAATTCGATTGACACGGGGCGCGCGGCTGGGCTAGATATCTCCGGCCCCGGTTCGTAATGCAACCCTCGCCGCCTGTAACGTTAAGATTCTTCCCAAGGAGTTCCCCTATGAGAGCCTTCCGCCCTCGCGCGCTCGGCGCGACGCTTCTGCTTTTGCTCGCCTCCGCGCCCTACGTCGTCGCAGACATCGCGCGCCCGGCCGAGAGTAAGCCCGACTACAACCGCGTCCGCACAGACCTGCCGCGCCGTCACATGCTAATCGAGTCGCGGCCCGAGGCGCGCGAGGCGAGGCTCCGCGTGCCGCGCTCCCTGCTCGAAGAGCTGGCGCCCGCTTCTTCGCAGGCGACTGGGGGGGCCGCCCTCTTCGGCGCGACGCCCGCGCGGACGGTCGTCGCGGGCGTCTTCCTCTCGCTCTCGCTGGCGCTCGCGGGGATGCTGCTCGCGCGCTCGCGCCGCCAGGCCGTGGGGCGCGTGGCCGTCGTCGCCGTTGGGAGCCTGGTGTGCGCGGCCGCCTTCGCAGTCGGCGCGCTTGCCAACGTAGGCCCGCCGCCGCGGCCGAACGCCCTCGACCCGCAGACGCTAATCAAGGCCGTCTCGGCGGGCGCGACGATTTCGGGCGACGTGCGCGTCGAGATTGTCGAGGACGGCGACGAGTTGAAGCTCGTAGTCCCTACGAGGAAGCGCGCGGGCGGTGACGACGAGTAGCATGCAGAGCGTTGTCGAGTTGAAGGGCTTGCGGCAAAGCGGCGAGGGCGCGG
>DASPKR010000085.1:0-5134 GCA_035627975.1 Pyrinomonadaceae bacterium
GGCGTCCGTGTCCGAGTTCCGAAGGGACTTGATGAGCGCAGACGCGAGGTTGTAATGCTCCTCGCCGCCCTTGTCGTAGGCGTAACGCGCGCGGCCCAGGGCCTCCGCGACTGTCTCCTCGGTCACTACTCTCTCGCCACCCTTGCCCGGCTCCGTCGCCTCGACGGCCGCTTCGAGCGAGGTGAGCGCCACGCGCGCGTCGCCACCCGCGGCGTGCGCCATGCGGGCGAGCAGTTCGTCCGAAACTACGGGGCGCAGCCGCGCGAGCCCGCGCTCCTCGTCCTCTAGTGCGCGGCGCAGGAGCGTGAGCACGTCCTCCTCATTCAAGGGCTCCAGGACGAGGGTGCGGCTGCGCGAGAGGAGGGCGCCTATGACCTCGAACGAGGGGTTCTCTGTCGTCGCGCCGATGAGCGTGACGGTGCCGTCCTCTACAGCGGGCAGCAGAGCGTCCTGCTGCGCCTTGTTAAAGCGGTGAATCTCGTCAACGAAGAGGATTGTGCGGCGGCCGAGCCGCTTCTCCTCGCGCGCCTCGGCGATGGCCGCGCGCAAGTCTTTGACGCCGGAGAAGACGGCCGAGAGCGGGACGAAGAGCGAGTCGGTGCGAAGGGCCAGCAGGCGGGCGAGCGTGGTCTTGCCCGTGCCTGGCGCGCCCCAGAGTATGAGCGAGGGCAAGAGCCCTCCGCCTTCGATTACGCGGCGGAGCACGCGCCCCTCGCCCGTCAGGTGCCGCTGGCCGACGAACTCTTCGAGCGTGCGCGGGCGCATGCGCTCGGCCAGGGGCGCGCCCTCGGCGGGCGGCGCCTCCGCGCGGGGCGGCTCCTCGAAAAGCGTGTCTTTCCTGCGGGGCGACATGACCGAAGTTTTATCGGGGGAACGGGGACGAGCTTAGCATAAAAAGGCGCGCGCCGGGCGGGGGGCGGGCGACATAATTTTGTGACTACAAAAGACTGGCGGCGGGTGTAGAATCTTGGACGGAACGATGACTCACCCGCCTTCGTATAGGGTGGCGTGACAGACGCTGCCCCTTAAGGATTCGGGCAGCGTCAGTGAGGTGAAATTATGAATAACGCAAAAGACATGCTTCGTATCGTCGGAATAATTCTCCTGGGGCTGTTCGTGCTCGTCGTGGGCGTCCCGCTCGTGCTGACCGCGGCCGGCATCGTCGTCAGCACAATCATCTGGCTAGCGGTGCTCCTCATAAAAGTCGCCGTGACGCTCGCGGTCATCTACCTCGTCCTCGTGGGCGTGCGCGCGTTGCTGCGCTGAGGCGCCCGGGCGGGGGCGGAAACTCCCGTAAAAAAACTTGAAGCAAAAGCGTTGCCCGTGCGATAGAGTGCACGGGCAACGCTTTTCGCTTTTGAGGAGGCACAGCCGGGATGATGAAGAGGGGTTCCGCGGGCGCCCTGCTCGCATTGGCGCTGGGCGCCGCCGCGGCGGGCGGGTGCGCGAGGCAGGGCGCGACGACGGGGGCGGGCGCCGGCGCGACGCCGGCCGCTAAGGCTGAGAACGCGACGGCGCGGCAGACGGCTTCGCCCGCGCAGCAAACGCCTCCGCCGCCGCAGCAGCCAACCGCGCGCGCCGCGACGCCGCCGAAGAGCGGCGAGCTGACGCGCGAAGACCGAAACGCCTGGCGCGGGATTCTGCGATGGCCGGACGACTGCGAGCGCGCGTACGAGAGGACTTCCGCGAGCGTGGGCGGCGCGGCGAAGCTCGAGTTCTACGAGCTTGCGTCGGGCCGCCACCTCGTGCGCGTGACGTGCGCGGGCGGCGCTTACCAGCCGTCTCAGGTCTTCGCCCTCCTGGACGAGACCGGCGCCCAGCCTTCGGCGAAGGTCATACGCTTCGAGGCTTACGAGTCGCCAGGCGACGACCTCGAAAAGGTCGAGGCTGAGGAGCTTTGGGGCCTCGCGGACTTCGATGCGAAGACGAAGCGGCTGCGCGTCCTCAACAAATTCCGAGGCCCCGGCGACTGCGGCACGCTCGCCACATACGCCTTCAACGAGACGGGCGCCAAGCTCGTCGAGCTTCGGGCCAAGACGCGTTGCGACGGCCGAGGCGCCGAAGACCCGGAGAGCTGGAAGAAGATCGTCCCGGCCCCTTGAGGCGGTCGGGGAGCGGCGCCACGAAAGGGTTGCAATCGTCGTCGCAATCGGGTAGCTTGCAGCGCGCTCAGCCAGTTCTCTTAAACGCCAAGCTCTCCAACCCTTCCCACCCGAACGGAGGCTGCAATGAAGTTCGACCGCAAGAAGTTCTTCGACGAGTACAAGTCACGCTTCGCCACGAAATTAAACCAGAGCCAGGTGGACGGCATCGAGCAGCTCCTCGCCTTCATCGAGAACGACCCGGCGATGACGGACGTGCGCTGGATCGCTTACATGATGGCGACCGTCAAGCACGAGTGCGCCGAACGCTGGCAGCCGATAGAGGAGTTCGCCTCGGGGCAGCAGTACGAGGGGCGCAAAGACCTCGGCAACACAGAGAAGGGCGACGGGCGCCGCTTCAAGGGGCGCGGCTACGTGCAGATAACGGGGCGCGCCAACTACCGCAAGTTCTCGCAGCGCCTGAGCATTGACCTCGTCGGGAACCCCTTGCTAGCGCTCGACCCGCCCACGAGCTACAAGATAGCCAGCCTCGGCATGCGCCAGGGGCTCTTTACCGGCAAGGCCCTCATTGACTACATACACGACTCCGTCTGCGACTACCGCAACGCGCGCCGCATCATCAACCGTCTCGACAAGGCCGACAAGATAAAGGGCCACGCCGAGAAGCTCGAGCTCGCCCTGCGCGCCAGCCAACTCTCCTGACGCGAGCCCGAAGATGAAAAAGGGGCGGCGGCGAGCCGGTTAAAGGCCCGCCCGCCGCCTCTATGTTCGTGGCAGCGCCGTCGTTTAATTCTTCAAGGAACCGGGTGGGGCAGCCTGCCGCCGGGCGGGAGCGGCGGGGGCTGCGGCGGCGGCCTGAGCGCCGCAGAGTCGGCGCGCCCCGTGCTCAGGCAGTGGATGAAGTGCGCCCAGGTGTCGGCCGTGTTGAACCCGCCGCAAGAGGTCTGGCAGTCGTACATGCCGCAGTAAGACTCGCCGCTCGCCTCGCTTATCCTGACGAGGTGGGCCGCCTCGTGGATCATGGTGCGCACCTGCTGCTCGGCGGAGTCGGTAAAGAATGTCGGGCACAGTCGCACGGGCGGGCGCATGCCGGTCACGTAGCCGGCACGGTTACTGCACTGTGCGTCGCCGGCGGGCGCCGCCTCTATCACCAGCCCCGGCGTCAGGCGCGAGCGCATTTGGCCGACTATCTCCGTGAGCTGGTCGAGCGAGACCGCCTCGCCGAACAGCCGCCTCGCCAGCGTCCAAGCGCCGGCCTGGTCTAGCTGGTTCCTCGTCGGGTAGCCGGGGCGGTCGAAGGGGCTGGCGGGCGTGATGCCGGAGAGTATCTCGTAGGCGCGCTGGCAGCGTATGAACGCCTGGTGGCGCGCCGCCTCTATCGCGCGGCGCTGTTGCCGGGCCGTCGTGCACGTTGCCAGATCGAGCCCCGCCACGCGGCAAACGTCGTCGTCGAGCGGGTGCGCGCCGCCGCCCATGATGGACTCAGGGTTCTCGGGCTCGGTCTGCCGTAGCTGCACGCGGAACCAGTGCAGGCGGTCGGCCATCGGCATGGTCGGGTTGGCCGCGTGGGATGTTATGTAGTCGTAGCGGTCGCCGAGCCCGAGCAGGTGGTGCAGCTCATGGGCGAGACCGAGGTCGTCGCCGACCCAGTTGGTCGCCGTCACGGGCTGCGAGGGATCAACGCCGACCGTGAACACGTCGGGGCCGCCCGCGTCCACGAAGACGAGGTCAACGGTGTAGCCCGTGGTGGAGGAGTGCTTCTCGATGCCGTCCTCCAAGCTGCGGACGTTCGCCACGTCCTGCGCGCTGCCGCGGCCCCTCGCCTGAAGGCGCACGCGCGCGCGCACGACGATCCTGTTCGGGTCTCTCTGGTCAACGTAGAAGAAGACGCCGCCCCGCCCGCGCCGCCGCGTCAGCGCGCCGGCCGCCCCGGAGGCGGCGCTGCGCTCCTCCTCGACGTTCGACACGCTCTGCGCGGCGGGCTGCTGTAGCCTCTGCTGCTCCTGGGCGGCCTCGACCTGCGTCTCCTCGGACTGCTCCTGGGCCACTTCCTCGCGCGGGGCGTCCGGCGTGTTCAGCAGCCGCTCCAACTGCTCCATGTAGTAGAGGCAGTTGTCGCGCGAGCGCGCGATGCGGATGATGTCTTCCGCGACGGCGCGGGCGGGCGCGCGCAAGGCCCTGTAGGCCGCGTGCCGTCGCGCGGCCGCGGCCCGGGCGTCGTAGTCGCGCGTGTTGTCGGGGCTGCAAGCCCTCTGGACGACGCCGGGGCGCTGCTGCACGACGTGCGTCAGCTCGTGCGCGAGCAGCCGCCTGCCGGCCTCCGTGTGCGGCTCGTAGCGGCCCTCGGCGAACACCACGTCGCGCCCGAAAGTGTAGGCCAGCGCGCCCAGAGACTCGGCCGAGGCCGCCGCCTCGGCGCCCGTGTGGACCCGAACCTGCCCGAAGTCGTAGCCGAAACGCTCGCCGAAGAAAGCGGAAGTGGCCGCGTCGAGCGGCCGGCCCGGACTGCCGAGCGCGTCGCGCACGCCCGGAGGCGCAGTGCCGGCCTGCGCGCCCGCTGGCCCTGCTGCGCGCTTCGGCCGCACCACCCCGGCCTCTTCCTCTTCCTCTACCGCGGGAGACTTACACGCCGAGCACGCCCCGCCGCAGGCGCACGCGCGCTGGACGGCCGGCGCGGGCGCGCGCATGACCTGTTCGGCGACGCGGTCGGCCTCGCGCTCCGAAGGGTCGTCGGGCGCGCTGACGGGGACATCGGGCCTCGCCGCCTTGGTCATAGCCCGGCGAGGCCCGTCGTCGGCGGCGAGGCGGAGCGCGGACAGGTTCGTGAAGTAGAGGGGCGGCTGTGAGAGGGCGCGCGACGCGGGCTCGCGCGAGGCGCCGGGGCGCGCGGCCGGGCGGCCGCTGTCGTCTTCGTGCTTCTCGGGAGCACTCCGCCTGCGCAGTGAGGCCATCATCTCTAACGCTCCTTCCCGGCGCCGCCCGTCGCGCGGCGGCCGGCGTGAGGCCCGGCTCTTCAGGGCGTGAACTCGACT
>DASPKR010000086.1:0-2705 GCA_035627975.1 Pyrinomonadaceae bacterium
GGGACAGGAACAAGAAGTTCCGGACAAAGGACGACAAGGGGGGGATCACCCCTCCGATGCTAGACCGCGGCTTCGAGGAGATAGACTACCTCTCCTACGTCTCCGTGCCCGTGGTGAGCAACGTCGGCTACCGCGAGGAGATGGCGCTCGGCCTCATCAACGTTGACACGAAGCTCTTCGCCGCCGACGCCGACGACCTCGAGGGCGCCGAAGAGACGCTCGAAGGCGACCGCACAATACTGACCCTGAAGATTAAGCCGGACGAACTGGAAACGCTGGCCGAGAAGCTCTACATGCACGACGACGAGGCCGTGAACTACCTGGAAGACATGAGGTGTATCGTCATACCGCTGCTCGAGCTCTACGCCAAGTGCCGGCAGGGCGCGCCCTGACACTTAAATCACGGTCGTGACTATCTCGCGTATGCTGCGCTGGAGGTCGCGGTCGTCCGTTATGGGCGAGCAGAGGGCGACCTCGGCGGCGGCCACGGGCGGGATGCCGCGCGCCGTTAGCTGCGCGGCGTAGATGAGCAGCCGCGTCGAGACCCCCTCCTCAAGCCCGTGGCCCCGCAAGTTTCTAACCTTCTGCCCGATGAGCACCAGGTCGCGCGCCTCGTCGGGCGAGACGCCGCCCTCGCGCGCGACTATCTCGGCCTCGAGCTCCGGCGGCGGGTAGTCGAACTCCATCGCGACGAAGCGCTGGCGCGTTGACTGCTTCAGGTCTTTGAGTATGGACTGGTAGCCGGGGTTGTAGCTGACGACGAGCATGAAGGCGGGCGGCGCGTCCAGAATCGTCCCGCGCTTCTCGATGGGCAAGCGCCGGCGGTCGTCGGTCAGCGGGTGGATGATGACGACGGTGTCCTTGCGCGCCTCGACCACCTCGTCCAAGTAGCAGATCGCGCCGTTGCGGACGGCCGCCGTGAGCGGGCCGTCGTGCCAGACGGTCTCGTCGCCTTCGAGCAGGAAGCGGCCGACCAAGTCCGTGGCCGAGAGGTCTTCGTGGCACGCGACCGTGATGAGCGGCCGCCCCAGCCGCCACGCCATGTGCTCGACGAAGCGCGTCTTGCCGCAGCCCGTAGGGCCTTTGAGCATGACGGGCAGGCGCGCGGCGTGCGCCGCCTCGAACAGCTCCACCTCGCGCCCGACCGAAAGGTAGAAGGGCTCTTCCGTTACCGTGTATTCCTCAATCGCTCTCTCAGCCATAAGAATCTTCAGGGCTGCGCGCGCGAGTGCGCCGCGGGCTCGATTCGGGTATCCTAAACGAAGGCTCGGCGGGGCATCTTAACACCCGGCGTGAACGGGCGGCAAACGGGCGTTTTTCGAGGGTTTTGACGGGAAATGAAGATAGCGGTGGCGATGAGCGGCGGCGTTGACTCTTCGGCGGCGGCCGCGATCCTGAAGGCCGAGGGCCACGAGCTCGTCGGCTTCACGATGCAGCTCTGGAACCAGCGGCGCGGCCTCTCCGTGGGCGAGGACGGCGAGCCGCTGCCCTCGCGCTGCTGCTCGCTCGACGACGTTTACGACGCCCGCCGAGTGGCCGAAGATTTGGGCTTCCCCTTCTACGTTTTAAACCTCGAGCGCGAGTTCGAGCGCGACGTGGTCGCGCCCTTCGTCCAAAGCTACCTCGAAGGCGAGACGCCCATCCCCTGCGTCGCCTGCAACAGCCGACTCAAGTTCGCCTCGCTCGACCGCATGGCCCGAAGCCTTGGCTGCGAGAAGGTCGCTACGGGCCACTACGCCCGCGTCGGGCACGACCCGGCCACGGGCCGCCACCGGCTACTCAGGGGGACGGACTCGAGGAAGGATCAGAGCTACTTCCTCTGGGAGTTGACGCAGGATCAGCTCTCGCGGGCGCTCTTCCCGCTCGGCGGGATGACGAAGGGGGAGGCGCGAGAGGCGGCGCGCTCCGCGGGCCTGAGCGTCGCCGAGAAGAAGGAGTCGCAGGAGATCTGCTTCGTCCCCGACGGCGACTACGCCGGCTTTATAGACCGCTACCTCGAAGCCGAGGGGCGCGCGGGCGAGGCGCCGAGCCGGGGCGAGATAGTTGACACTTCGGGGCGCGTGATAGGCGAGCACACGGGCGTCCACCGCTACACCGTCGGGCAGCGCCGCCGGATAGGCGTCACGCGCGAGCTGCCGCTCTACGTAGTGCGCGTCGAGCCCGAACGGGGCCGCGTCGTCGTCGGCGGCGCCGAAGAGTTACTCTCTCACGAGTTCACAGCGGCCGGCGTCAACTGGGTCGCCTTCGACGAGCCAACGGGTCCCGTCCGCGCAGACGTGCGCGTCCGCTACCGCCACGAGGAGGCCCCGGCCGCCATCACGCCGCTCGCAGGGGGCCGCGCGCGCGTGCGCTTTGACGAGCCGCAGCGCGCCGTCACTCCGGGCCAGGCCACCGTCTTCTACCGCGGCGAAGAGGTCATAGGCGGCGGGTGGATAGTTAAAGACAGAGGGCAGTAGGCAGAAAGCAATAGGCAGTAAAAACGCACATCCCGTCTCGACTGCCTTCTGCCTGCTGCTTTCCGCCTTCTAAACTTTCCGGCCCTGCCGCGCGTAATAAAGCCGGCGCGCCTCCCGCCTCCCCGGGGGCTTTTATTTCAGGAAGTGGGTAAATTCTCTATGGCAATGTCAACGACCCGTAAGGTGCTTTTGATAATAACGGGGCTTGTGCTCGTGCTGGTCGTGGTCGTCGGGCTCGTCGTGGCGCTC
>DASPKR010000087.1:0-2403 GCA_035627975.1 Pyrinomonadaceae bacterium
GTAGCCACCGTAGAGCGGCTGCGCGCTGAAGGGCTGCTGTCCGAAGGCACGGCGGCGACATACGCGCGCGGCCGCCTCGTCCTATGGTCGCCGGCCGGCTCGGGCGTGCGGCGCGTGGAGGACTTGGCGGGGGCGGGGGTGAAGAGGGTCGCGGTGGCTAAGTCGGACGTGGCGCCTTACGGGCGCGCGGCCGTCGAGGCCATGCGCGCGCTGGGCGTCTGGGCCGTGGTCGAGCCGAAGGTCGTCTATTCGCAGTCGGTCATGCAGGCACGCCAGTTCGCCGCGAGCGGGAACGCGGAGGCGGCCTTCCTCCCGCGCTCGCTCGTGAAAGAGGGCGAGGGCAGCTTCGTCGAAATCGAGGAGCGCCTGCACGCCCCCGTTGAGCAGGCGCTCGCGGTCGTGCGCGCCTCGCCGAGGCAGCGGGAGGCGAGGCAGTTCGCCGAGTTCGTGCTGAGTGAAGAGGGGAGGGGAATCCTCAAGGCTTACGGCTACGCGCCGCCCGCCGGGCGGTAGCGGCTCAGGCGTTGCCGGCCTTGCGCGAGTGGTCGAGGGCGAGGCGCAGGAAGTTCTCGAAGAGGATGCGGCCGTCGCGCGACTCGTTCGGGTGCGCCCACCGCGAGCGGTTGCTGGCCTGCTCGCGGAGCTTCCGCTTCTTCTCGCCGGGCTTGAGGTTCGGGTCAACGCGCTCGTGGCTGCTCGTCAAGTCCTGGAAGGATTTTTCCAGGTGGAACTGGACGGTGTAGATGAGCTGACCCTCGGTTCGCTTGACCATCATCTGGTTGTGGCACTTGTAGGCGGCCGCGAGCAGCTTGAAGCCCTCGGGCACGTGGTCGAGCTGGAGGCCGTGGTTCTGCCACACGCGAAGTATCCGACCCTCGGTCGTGTAGTCCTGCCAGACCCTGTTGCCCTTGTCGTCTATCCCCTCGAATATGGGGTCGGACGCGTCGGTGATGCGCACGAAGCGGTACTGGTACTCGAACTCGCGCGCCTCTGCGCGCTCGTCGCGCGGCTCGCGGTTGCGGAGCGTGACGCAGTGGGCGCCGAAGCAGATTCCTATGAGCTGGTGCGAGCCGCAGATGGCGAGGACGGGGGCGCGCGTCTTCGTTACGAAGTCGCCGAAGCGGCGCAGCATCTCCGGGTTGTAGTAGTCGAAGTCGGTGAGCGTGCCGCTGATTATGATGGCGTGCGGCTTGAACTCCTCGACCTTCTCCGACACCTCTGACAGGTGCGCCTCGCGTATGTCAGGGGCGCGGACGAGCCTCCGTATGTTGCTCTCGATGTTGCCGAGCGCGAGCCGGGATATTTGGCGCTCGCGCGCGAGCTTCGCATCCGCGTCGGCGCCCCACTCGTCGAGGGCGAGCTGCGAGAGGTGGCTCCTGTCGGTGAGCAGGCAGTTGACGACGAGCGCGCGTATGCCGGCGATGCGCTTCTCTATCGGCTCGTAGGGGCAATAGTTCCGCATGTTGAAGGGGAAAGGTATCGGCTCCGGCTGGCCCTGCGGAGTGTCGGGCGTCATCATCTCGTCCATAGTCTCTGTGTAAAACCCCTTAATCGTTCCCCTTATTAGATGCGCCGGGGGCGCTGTCTGGTCTCCTGCCTGAATTGCGGGACTGCCGCGCCCGCCCCCGCCTCTTCGATCTCCCGCCTGACCTCGCGCCGCGCGGCCGAGCGCAGCCGCGCGCGGGCGCTTTTGGCGCGCCCCTCGGTCAATCGGTCGGCCATCAAAATCATGCGTTGCCAGGCGGACTCCATCTCGTCGGCCGCGCGCGAGACCTTCGTGATGTCGTAGGGGACTGCCGCCTCGCGCACGCCCGCGCGCGCGAAGACCGAGAGGTAGCGCGCCGTCGCCAAGTCCGGGCAGGACATCCGTCGCCGCCCGACCTTCAGCTCGACGCCGAGCAGCGTGTGCAGCACCTCGACCCGGGCCGCGGGCGACGCGGCCGCCGGGACTGCGTGCGAGCGCGTGCGCAGCGGCAACACCCTCTCGCGATAGACGCGCGCCGGCCACTCCCCGCCGAGCCCCTCGCGCAACTGCGCGACCAGCGCCTCGACGGAGGCGGGGCGCCCTGCTCTTTCGGCGCCCGCCGTCCTGGCCCCGGCGGCGGCACTCCTCATCGCCCTCCCGTCCACACTTGACGAAGGGCGGGGCTGCGCCGGCTAAAAGTCAGCGCCAGCCTCCCGCCCGTGGTTTCAATTAACGTTTAGCTTTACCGGAGGCTCGTCACGGCAGCGTCGGGCTGGCGCGCCCGGAAGGCGTCAATAACGCTTCCGGGGAACAGCCCGAGGAACAGCACGCCTGCCACGGTCAGTATCAGCACGAGCGCCATGCTCGCGGGCACCACCGGCGGGTGCCACTGTGTCGTGCGCTCCCGGAAGAACATCACGACTATCAGCCGCAGGTAA
>DASPKR010000088.1:0-10211 GCA_035627975.1 Pyrinomonadaceae bacterium
CTCCTCGCCCGTCTATTCGCCGGACGGCCGCTTCCTCGCCTACCGCTCGCAAGCTACGCCCATGTTCGAGAGCGACCGCTGGCGCCTGATGCTCTACGACCGGCAGTCGAAGACGACGAAAGAGCTGCTGCCCAAGCTGGATACCAGCGTCGAGAGCATAACGTTCACGCCCGACTCGCGGCACATATACTTCACGGCCGGCGAGCGCGGCCGCCACCCCGTCTTCGTCGCCTCGGTCGCCGACGGCTCAGTGAAGAAAATCGTCGAGGGCTTCAACGACGACGTGAAGGTCTCACAGGACGGCCGCCTACTCGTCTTCACGCGCTCGACCGCCGCGACCCCCGTCGAGATTTACACGGCTCCGCTCACCGCCCCCGACGCCGCGGGCGCGGCCGCCGCCCTAACGCGCACGAACGACGAATTGATGCGGCAGTACGCGCTCCGCCCGGCGGAGGAAGTGACCTGGGCGGGCGCGGGCGGCGCGAAGATATCGGGCTGGCTGGTCAAGCCCGCCAACTTCGACCCGTCGAAGAAGTACCCGCTCCTCGTGCTCATACACGGCGGGCCGCAGGGCGCATGGAACGACAACTGGGGCTACCGCTGGAACCCGCAGGTCTTCGCCGCCAACGGCTACGTCGTCTTCCAGCCGAACCCGCGCGGCTCGACGGGCTTCGGCCAGCAGTTCACCAACGAGATTTCCGGCGACTGGGCCGGCAAGGTTTACGAGGACATAATGAACGGCGTGGCGATGGTGGCCGACATGCCGTTCGTTGACCGCGAGAATGTCGCGGCGGCGGGGGCCTCCTACGGCGGCTACATGGTCAACTGGATACTGGGCCACAACGACCACCCGCGCGTGAAGTTCAAGACGCTCGTCTCGCACGCGGGCGTCTTCAACACCGTGAGCATGTACGGCGTGACCGAGGAGCTCTGGTTCGCCGAGTGGGAGTTCAAGGGGACGCCGTGGGACAACCCGGAGCTTTACGCGAAGTGGTCGCCGCACCTCTTCGTCAAGAACTTCAAGACGCCCACGCTCGTCACGCACGGCGAGATTGACTACCGCGTCCCCGTGGGCGAGGGCCTTCAACTCTTCACGGCGTTGCAGCGGCAGGGCGTCCCATCCAAGCTCGTCGTCTTCCCCGACGAGGGCCACTGGATTCTGAAGCCCGCCAACTCGCAGTTCTGGTACACCACCGTCCTCGACTGGCTGGACTCGCACCTGAAGCGCAGGGCATAAAGCGCGCTCTCGCCAGCTAAGGGCGCGCGGGCCGGCGCCGGGCCGCGCGCCCTTACTTTTCGCCTCGCTGCCCCGGCTTGCCTTCCCCGCGCGGTTTCGTTTACCTTCCACGTTGCCCTACGTCTAGCCGCCGCCGAGTTTTCTTCCCGATGAGAGACGCCGACAAGAGGGTTGTGATTATAGGGGCCGGGCCCGCCGGCCTCACGGCCGCATACGAGTTGGGCAAGGCCGGCGTGCGCGCCGTCGTCTTAGAGAAGGACGACGTGGTGGGCGGGCTTTCGCGCACGCTCCGGCACAAGGGCTTCCACTTCGACATCGGCGGCCACCGCTTCTTCACGAAGGTCGGCGCCGTTGACGACCTCTGGCGCGAGGTGCTCCCGAACGGCGACTTCCTCCGCCGCCGCCGCCTCTCGCGCATCTACTACGACAAAAAATTCTTCCACTACCCCCTGCGGCTCGGCCCCACGCTCTCGAACCTCGGCCTCCGCAACTCCGCGCTGATACTCGCCAGCTACCTGCGCGCGCGCCTCTTCCCCCTCCGGCGCGAGGAGACTTTCGAGCAGTGGGTGACGAACCGCTTCGGCCGCCGCTTCTTCCGGCTGTTCTTTAAGACCTACACCGAGAAGGTCTGGGGCATACCCTGCGACGAGATAACGGCCGAGTGGGCCGCGCAGCGCATCAAAGACCTCTCGCTCTTCACGGCGATAAAGAACGTCTTCGTCAAGCCGCGCGCGGGCGACTCCGGCTCGGTCATCAAGACGCTCGTAGAGGAGTTCGACTACCCTTCGCGCGGCCCCGGCATGATGTGGGAGAGGATGGCGGCGCTCGTCGAGCGCGGCGGCGGCGAGATTCTCACGGGCGCGCGCGTCGAGCGCCTCGTGTGCCGCGGCGGGCGCGTCGAGGCAGTCGAGGTCGAGCGCGCCGGCGAGCGCTTGCGCGTCGAAGGCACTCACTTCGTGAGCAGCATGCCGGCGCGCGAGCTCGTCGGGAAGCTTTACCCGGCCGCCCCCGCGCCCGTCCGCGAAGCCGCGCACGCGCTCAACTACCGCGACTTCATCGTCGTCATGCTCGTCGTGGGCCGCGCCGAAGTCTTCCCAGACAACTGGCTCTACATACACGAACCGGAGGTCAGGCTCGGCCGCGTACAGAACTACAAGAACTGGAGCCCCGAGATGGTGCCGGACGCGTCGAAGACGTGCCTCGGGCTCGAATACTTCTGCTTCGAGGGCGACGGCCTTTGGGCGATGCCGGACGCGGAGCTTATCGAGCTCGGCAAGCGCGAGCTGGAAAGGCTCGGGCTCGTCTGCGCGGCCGAGGTCGAGGACGGGACGGTCGTGCGCGTCGAGAAGGCATACCCCGTCTATGACTCGACCTACCGCGAGTCGCTCGCGCTGATGCGCGACCACCTGCGCGGCATTGATAACCTTCAGCTCGTCGGCCGCAACGGCATGCATCGCTATAACAACCAGGATCACTCGATGCTGACGGCCATGCTCGCCGTCGAGAACATACTCGGCGCCGACTTCGACCTCTGGCAGGTGAACGCGGAGGGCGAGTACCACGAAGAGGTCAGGCGGAGCGCCGGCCCGGCCGCGGGCGAGCTGTTCGGGCGCCTCGCCTCCACGCAGCCTCACGTGCCTACGCGCGTGCGCGCCGCGCGCCCGCCCGTCATCCCCGTCGAGCAGTACGATGAACCTTGAGCCCCCGCTCATCTCAGTCGTCGTCCCCGTCCACCAGGGCGGCCCCGCCCTCGCGCGCTGCCTCGCGGCCCTGCGCGCCTCCGAGTTCAAAGACTTCGAGATCGTCGTCGCCGACGACGCCTCGACGGACGGCGCGGCGGAAGGGCTGGGCGACGACGTTAAGGTCGTGAGGCTCGCGCGCCGCTCCGGCCCCGCGGCGGCGCGCAACGCGGGCGCCCGCGCCGCGCGCGGCCCCTTGCTCCTCTTCGTGGACGCCGACGTGCTCGTGCGCCCCGGAACGCTCTCGCGCGTCGCTTCGGATTTCGAGAGGCGGCCCGAGATTGCCGCGCTCTTCGGCTCCTACGACGACGCGCCAGCCGAGCCCGACTTCGTCTCGCAGTACAAGAACCTGCAACACCACTTCACGCATCAGCGCGGGCGCGAGGAGGCGGAGACCTTCTGGGCCGGCTGCGGCGCCGTGCGCCGCGAAGCCTTCGAGGCGGCGGGCGGCTTCGACGAGGCGCGATACACCGAGCCTTCCGTCGAGGACATAGAGCTCGGCTACAGGCTGCGCCGCTCGGGCTACCCTATCCTCCTCGACAAAGCGCTTCAGGTGAAGCACCTTAAGCGCTGGACTTTGCGCTCGCTCCTGCGCGCGGATATTTTCAGGCGGGCCGTGCCGTGGTCGAGGCTGATACTCGAAAGGCGCGGGATGATTAACGACCTGAACCTGCGCGCGACGGAGCGTGCGTGCGCGTGCCTCGTCGCGCTCTCAGCCGCGGCGCTCGCCCTCTCCGCGCTCGAGCCTCTGCTCCTTGCGGCCGCGGCGGCGCTGCTCGCCTCGGTCGCCGTCCTCAACCGCGAGATGTACGCCTTCTTCCTGCAACGCAGGGGCGTGCGGTTCGCGGCCTTGGCCTTCGCGCTTCACGCGCTCTACTACCTTTACAGCGGCGCGACCTTCGCGCTCCTGTGGCTCGCGCACGCGCTCAAGGGGAGGCGCGCCGCCGCGTCGGGCCTCGAACATGCCCAAAGCAAAAGCCGGGGCTAAGAGACAGGGGCGGAAGCGCGCCGCGGCGAAGGCTGCGCCAGTTCCCGTCGCCGCCGGGCTGTCGGCCGCCGACGGAGGCGCGCGCACGTCGCGCGGTGAGTGGATTTTTCTGGGCGCGCTCGTCGCGGCGGCGTTCGTGTTCCGGCTGCTCATGGCGCTGCGCGACCACGACGTTCTTTGGGACGGCTACTACTACGGCGTGCTCGGGAAGAACCTTATCCGCGGGAACTTCTCCGAGGGGATGAGCACGTACTGGTCGCCGCTCTACCCGCTGCTGGTCGGCGTCTCGTCGCTCTTCTTCTCAGACCTGAAGTTCGCGGCGAGCTTCGTTTCGGTCGTCGCGGGGACGCTCACCGTCGCGGCGGTCTATTTCTTGATACGCGACCTCTACGGCCGCGCCGAGGCGGGCGTGGGAGCCGCGCTCACGGCCGCGTACCCGCAGCTCGTGCTCTACTCGGCCGTCTTCCTGACGGAGGCGACCTACACGCTGCTCTTCGTCTGCGGTATGCACGCCGGGTGGCTCGCGCTCTCGCGCCGCGGCGGCCGCCACTTCCTGCTCGCCGGCCTCGCCTTCGGCGCTTGCTACCTAGTCAAGCCGGAGGCGTTCGCTTACGCGGGCCTGTTGACCTTCGTCGCGGCGGCCTCGGCCTTCGTCGCCCGGAGGCTGTTGACGAAGGAGACGCTTCTAAACGTCGCGCTCGTCGCCGTCGGCTTTCTCGTGCTCGCCGCCCCCTACGTCCTTTACCTGCGCGCGCAGACCGGCCGCTGGACGCTCAGCGAGAAGACGGCCATGCACCTGCACGGCGCCGTCAACATCTACAAGCTGACGCCCGACGGCGAAGGCACGCTCGCCGACCGCCTGTGGGTCGGGGGGCGCCGCGGCGAGTCGGCGGCCGGAGGGCGGCGCGGGGGCTCTGAGTCTTTCGCGAGGCCCCCAGCCGGCGGGCAGACGCCCTCGCTCGCGGCGAGGCTCACTACGAATCTGCCGAAGGAGTCGCGGACGCTCTTGAAGGTCGTGCCGGCGCCGCTGCTCGCGCTCGCGCTACTGGGGCTAGCGGCCCCGCCGTGGTCGCGCGCGCGCGCGGCGCGCGAAGGGTACATCCTGCTCTTCCTGCTCTCGACGCTCGCAGGCTACGCCGTAACGACTTCCGTTAACGAAGCCCGACTGCTCACGCCCCTCGTCCCCGCCTTCGCCTGCTGGTGGGCGCGCGCCGTCGTGATTATCGAAGCGTGGATTGCGCGCGGGTACTCGGCCCTCCGCGGCGCGGGCGAGCCGGCGGCCCGGCGGCGAGCGGCGCTGCGGGCCGTGCTCGTCGCCGCGCTGTGCCTTGCGCTCGTGCCGTGGTCTGTGAGTGTGCTAGGGCGCGGGGCGCGCTCCGGCTACGGGCGCGAGGGGGTGGGGCGCTGGCTCGCCGCGAACTCGGCGGGCGGCCCGCTCATGGCCGCCGCGCCGTGGCCCGCCTTCTACTCCGGCGGCGAGCACCTCTTCCTCCCGCTGGAGCCCTACCCGACGGTGATAGAGTACGCGCGGCGCAAGGGCGTGAGCTTCATCGTCATAGAGGAGGACACGACGAGCCCGCACATGCGATTCCTCTTCCAGCCGGGCGGCGAAGAGCGCGCGGCGGCCGACCTCGCGCCCGCGTACCGCTACGACTACGAGGGCAAGCCCGGCCACCGCATCGTCGTCTATAAACTGACTGCCGCGAGCCCCTGAAGTTTGCCGCCGGCGCCCGCTGACCGCCTTGAACAAGCGCACGACAATCTTGACCGCCCTATTCGCGCTGGCGCTCGCGGCCGGGGCGTTCTTCCGCCTCGAAGGGCTCGGCAGGAAGGTCGTCTGGTTCGACGAGGCCGTGACGCTCACGCTCGTCTCGGGCCGGACGGGCGCGGAGGTGAGGCGCGCGCTCGCGGCGGGCGAGCCGGGCGCCGAACAGTTGCGCGAGCTTCAGCGCGTAAAGCCGGGTAGCCGCGTGGGCGATGTCGTGTCCGAGGTCGGGCGCACAGACCCGCAGCTCCCGCCGCTCTACTTCGTGGCGGCCAGGCTCTGGGCTCAGACGTTCGCAGACTCGCCCGCGGGCGTGCGCGCGGTCTCGGCCGTCTTCGGCGTGCTGGCGCTGCCGTGCTTCTACTGGCTCTGCCGCGAGATGTTCGGGCCGGGGCCGTCGCCCGCCGTCGCAACGGCGCTCCTCGCCGTCTCCCCGTTCCACGTCGCTTACGCGCAGGAGGCGAGGCCGTACAGCCTCTGGGCTCTGCTCACGATTGTTTCGAGCGCGGCGCTGCTCTACGCGCTGCGAGCCCAGACCGCGCAGGCTTGGGCGCTCTACGCCGTGTCTGCCGCGGCGGGCCTCTACGCTCACGCGCTCTTCGCCGCCGTGGTGGGCGCGCACGCGCTCTACATCGCGGCCGCCGAGTTGAGGCTTTCGGGCGCGCGAAAGTTCAGGCCGACGAAGGCGGCGCTCGGGTTCGCCCTCTCGGCCGCCCTGGCGCTCGCCGCCTTCGCGCCGTGGGCCTTGAAGATTCGCGAGGCCGCAGCGACGGTCGAGGCCAAGACCGCATGGGCGCGGGAAGAGGTGGGCGCCGGCCCGATGCTCAAGAGTTGGGCGCATGGGCTCGCGCGCGTCTTCCTCGACTTGGGCGGGCGGAGCGCCGCGGAGGCCAGCGAGCCCTACGGCGTCGTGAGCCCGTTGACGGAAGCGGCGCTGTGGCCCTTAGCGGCGCTCGCGCTCTTCGCGCTCTACCGCGTGTGCCGCGACGCCCCGCGCCGCGCCTGGCTGCTCGTCCTGCTCCTCGCCGCGTGCGTCTTCGTGCCGCTCGCGGGCGCAGACCTCGCGTTGGGCGGGAAGAGGTCAACGGTCGGGCGATACCTCTTCCCCACGTATCTCGCGGCGCAGGCGGCCGTGGCGCACCTGCTCGCCTCGCGCGCGCTCGTAGTTGGCGGGCGGCGCGCGCGGGCGTGGGGCGCGGCGCTCGCAGTCGTCGTCGCCTGCGGGCTAGCCTCGTGCGCCGTTATGTGGCGCGAGGAGACATGGCGCAACAAGGGGCAGTTGACCGGCATGCGCGGCGTCGTGCGCGTCGTCAACGCCTC
This sequence comes from Pyrinomonadaceae bacterium, assembly GCA_035627975.1. Classification (GTDB taxonomy): domain Bacteria; phylum Acidobacteriota; class Blastocatellia; order Pyrinomonadales; family Pyrinomonadaceae; genus QHXN01. The sequence goes on from DASPKR010000088.1 coordinate 7,050, forward strand.
GGAGCGCCCGCTCGTCGTCACGACCTTCGCGGGGATGAACGCCGGCAACGCGCTCGCGCTCGCCCACAGCCTCGACTCGCGCGCGCGCTTCCGCTTCATCGCCGACGCCCGCGAGCCCGTGCCTCCGCCGCCGACTGAAGTCTTCTACCTCGGCCTCACGGAGTCTGCGCGGCGCAGGCTCGCGGAGGCGGGGCGCAGGCTCGAGCCCGCCGGCCCGCCCGAGCTCTGGCGGATGGTAAGATGAAAGGGAGACGCGGGTGGCTTTGAGGCGCTTGAAGGTCGGCGTACTGGGCTGCGGGCGCGTCGCGCGGCTGGTGCACCTGCCTGCGCTCGCGCGACTTCCGTGCGTGGAGGTGTGCGCCGTCGCCGACTGCGACCCCGAGGCGCGCGAGGCCGCGGCGCGCCACGCGAGAGGCGCGAGCGCTCACGCCTCGACGGGCGAACTGCTGGAACGTTCCGGCGCCGACGCCGTCATCATCTGCCTGCCGAGCGCGCTGCACGCCGGGGCGACAATCTCGGCGCTCGAAGCCGGAAAGCACGTCTATCTCGAGAAGCCGATAGCAACTTCGCTCGAAGACGGCCGCTCGGTCGTCGCCGCGTGGCGCCGCAGCGGCATGGTCGGCATGGTCGGCTTCAACTTCCGCCTGAGCCGCCTCTACGCGGCGGCGCGCAGGCACATTCAGGCGGGCGCGCTCGGCGAGATAATCGGCGCGCGCACGGTCTCTGCTAACCGGGGTGAGCTGCCCGGGTGGAAGAGGTCGCGCGCGACCGGCGGCGGCGTGCTCTTAGACCTCGGCTCGCACCACTTCGATTTGGCGCGCTTCCTTTTCGGGCGCGAGGTCGCGCGGGTGAGCGCCCGCACGCGCTCCGTCGCGAGCGAGGCCGACACGGCGTCCGTGCAGTTCGAGTTGGATGGCGGGCTCACGGTTCAGTCCTTCTTCTCCTCGTGCGCGCCCGCGGAGGATCGCTTCGAGGTCTTCGGCACCGCGGGGCGGCTGTCGGTTGACCGCCACCTCTCGCTCATCTCTTTGGAGGGCGCCGGGGATGCCGCGCCGACGCGGGCGCGGAAGGCCGCCGCGCTCGCTCACTCGCTCGCGCGGAGCCCGCACGGCTTCTCGAAGACGCTGCGGCCCGCGGCCGAGCCTTCCTACCGCGAGGCGCTCGCCTGTTTCGTGCGCGCCGCGCGCGAGGGCGGGCAGGCTCGGCCGGATTTCGCGGACGGGTTTCACAGCCTCGCCTCGGTGCTAGCGGCCGAAGAGTCCGCCGCGGCGGGCGACGGGAGGTGGGTCGCGCCCGCGCGGCTCGACGATGAAGATACTGCTGGTTAACGACTACGGCGTGCCGGCCGGCGGCGCCGAGCTTTCGCTCATGCTGCTGCGCGACTCTTTGCGCGCCCGCGGCCACGACACCCGCGTCTTCGCGAGCAGCGCCCGCCCGTTCGCCTCGGCCGAGGGCTTCGCCGACGAGGAGTGCTTCGGCACAGTCACGCGCCTGCGCACGCTCCTTCAGACGGCGAACCCCTCGGCGGCGCGAGAGCTGCGCCGCGTGCTAAGGGAGTTTCGGCCCGACGTGGTTCACGTCAAGCTCTTCCTGACGCAGCTCTCGCCGCTCATACTGCCCGAGCTGCGCGGCGTGCCGTCGCTCTACCACGCCGTCTGGTATCGCGCCGTCTGCCCGACGGGGACGAAGCTACTGCCGGGCGGCGCGCAGTGCGAGGCGCGCGCGGGGCGGGTCTGCTACCGTGCCGGGTGCCTGCCGCTGCGCGACTACCTGCCTCTAAGCTTGCAGATGAAGCTCTGGCGGCGCTGGGCCGGGGTCTTCCGCGCGGTCGTCGCGAACAGCGAGGCGACCCGGCGCCGCCTCGTCGCCGAAGGCATAGGGCCTGTCGAGGTCATCTGGAACGGCGTCCCCGCGCGGCCGCCGCGCCCGCCGCTCCCGCCCGAGCCGCTGATAGCCTTCGCCGGCCGGCTCGTGCGCGAAAAGGGGGCGGACGTTCTGCTGCGCGCCTTCGCGCAAGTCTCGGGGCGCGCGCCCGGAGCGCGGCTGCTCATCGCGGGCGAAGGCCCGGAGCGCGCGCGGCTCGAAGCGCTCGCCGTCGAGTTGGGAGTCGCGTCGCGCGTCGAGATGACGGGACGCCTCACGCGCGAGGAGTTGGAGCGGCGCTTCGAGCCCGCGTGGGCGCAGGCCGTGCCGTCGCTGTTCGAGGAGCCCTTCGGCGTCGTGGCCGCGGAAGCCTCGATGCGCGGGACGGCCCTCGTGGCGAGCGACACGGGAGGCTTAGCCGAGATAGTTCGGGAAGGCGAGACGGGACTGCTAGTGCCGCAGGGAGACGCGGGCGCTCTCGCCGACGCGCTCGCGCTCCTGCTCTGCGACCGCGCTCTGGCCGAACGGATGGGCGCGGCCGGGCGTGCCTTTGCCCTCGAACATTTCGGGGAGGAGACTTACGCGGACAGATTCCTCGCGGTCTATGAGAGGCTCGTGCGCGGGGAGGCGAAGGGGGGCGAAGGGCTTCATGTCTGAGACGCCTCTGGTCTTGCTGGGAGTGGACGGCGCCGACCACAGGCTCGTGCTCCGTTGGGCGGCAGAAGGCCACCTGCCCACGCTCGCGTCTCTTATGGGGCGCGGGTGCTGGGCGACAATCGGCGGCCCCGAACAGGTCTGCGAGCACGGCTCGAGCCTTTCGCTCCTGAGCGGCGTCTCTCGCTCGCGCCACGGCTACTATTTCATGCGGCAACTCGTCCCCGGCACATACGACCTGCGCACCTTCTCCTACGCTGACGCTGACGCCCTCCCCTTCTGGTCGCGCCTCGCTGGGACGGGCAAGCGGGTCGCCGTCATAGACGCGCCCGACAGCCGCCCCGTTAAAGGCGTCGAGGGAATACAGCTCGCCAACTGGGCCGTGCACGAGCCGGCGACCGCGCCGAACGCGCCGTGCGCCGAGCCGCCCGAGCTTCTCGAAGAGGCGCTCGCCGCCTTCGGCCCGCGCATACCCGTCCTGGAGTTCAAGCCGGGCGCGACCTTCGAAGATGACCTGGAGATGTACCGCCGCTTTCTGCGCCGCGTCCGCCGCAAGGGCGAGATGTGCCGGCGGCTCTTGGGGCGCGGCGAGGGCTTCGACCTCATCGCCGTCGGCTTCTTCGAGTCGCACACGGCGGCGCACCG
>DASPKR010000089.1:0-8006 GCA_035627975.1 Pyrinomonadaceae bacterium
CCTTCGAGCGCGGCCTCGCCGCTCTCGTGCTTCTCCTTCGAGCGGAGCGCGTCGAAGCGGCGGAACACGGCGCGGCGGCGGTCGAACTTGTAGAGGCGGGCGGCGTAGCGGTGACGGTCGTAGTGCGCCTCGTCGTCCGCCCAGATGAACTCCCAGACGGCCATCCCCGGCCCACGCCCTCCGCCGAGGTCGCCGACGAAGACGCCGCCCTGAATCGGCGTCCAGCCCGGCTCGGGCGTGAGCACCTTAAGCCGCCCCGCGACCTCCCCTATCAGAGTCGTCTCGAAGCCGTGGTCGGAGCCGCCGGGCCTGACCGCCACCGCGGCGACCATCGGCGACGGCAGCCCGTCGGCGCTCACGCTCATGAAGCGGACGAACGGCTCGATGGGCGAGACGCCGGGGCTCAAAGTCGGCCTGAAGGATTCGGGGTCTGAGGAGCCGAGTGTCGCCGAGAAGAGCAGTCGGCCCGTTGCTGCGGAGGCGAACTCGACGCGCGGCTGCCGCCCCCGCGCCTCGACGGCGCGCACCCGCACCTCGCCCAGACGGGGAAAGCGCACCACCTCCTCTTGCGCCACCTTCGACGGCGCCGCGCGGCGCGCCGACGAGGCGCGGCGTTGTGGCCGCGCGCCCCCACCGCTTCCCTCCGCGGGGGCGGCGCACATGAGTGCGTGCGCCGCCGCGAGCGCGAAGGCGAGGACAAAAGCTTTGCCGTGCATGTTCAGCGGGGGTTTACTTGGCGAGCTTTTCCAGCTCGGCGCGGAGCGTGTCGTAGTCCTTCTTGTCGCCGGCCTTGAAGGCGAGGTTGACGTAGCGCACGACGCCGTCCTTGTCTATGAGGAAGACCGTGCGGTTGTTGAGGCCGTACTGCTCGTTATAGCTGGCGTAGGCTTTGGCGACCGCGTGGTCGTGGTCGGAGAGGAGCGGGAACTGTAGCTTGTGGTGCTTCGCCCACTCGTGGTGCGAGAAGACGTAGTCGCCGCTGATACCCAGTATGGTCGCGTTGAGCTTGGCGAGGTCTGCGAAGGTGTCGCGGAAGGTGCAGACCTCCGTAGTGCAGCCGCCAGACCAGTCGGCCGGGTAGAAGGCGAGTATGACGTTTTTGCCGCGTAAAGAGGAGAGCGTCATACGCTCGTCGGGGCGGAAGAAGATTTTCTCCTGCGTCGCGTAGGGGAGCTTGAAGTCGGGCGCGGGGTCTCCGACCTTCGGCGCCGCGGCCGTCGCGGTCAGCGTGACGGTCGCAGAGCCGCGCGCCGTGGGAGCGGGCTGCGGGGCTCCGGCCGAGGCCGAGGCGCTGGGCGAAGCGGACTGCGCGGCGGCCGAGACGGCGAGCACGGCCACGTAAGCGGCCGCGGCGACGAACGCGAAGGCGCGGCGCGCGGGCGCGGGGGCGTTTGTGTTGTACTGCATCACTTTTTTGAACCTCTTCAGCTTGCGGCGTGTCGGCGCTCGGCGCGGCGTAGGGCGCGCGCGACCGCCTTGTAGTCTTCGAGCTGCTGCGCCTCGCGCCGGTGCGAGGCGAGCACCTGCGGGCTCGGGTGGTAGAGCGGGACTAGCAGGCGCCCGTGCCACTCGTGAACCTGCCCGACGTTCTCCTTGAGAGAGAGTTGATGATACTCGACGGCCCTGAGGGCGGCAAGCGAGACGGCCCCGAGCGTGACGACGACGGGGGCGCCCACGGTCTCGATCTGCCGGCGAAGGAACTCGGAGCAGTTCTCGACCTCCGAGCGCGTCGGCTTGCGGTTAGCGCCCGACTCCGTGCGCGGGTTGCAGAGCGCCGAGTTGGTTATGAAGATGTCCTCGCGCGGGAGGGCGATGGAGGCTAGGTAGCGCGTGAAGTTGCGGCCCGACTGGTCGCCGGAGAAGGGGACGCGCGTGCGGTCGCCGCCCTGCCGGCCCGGCGCCTCGCCCACGAACATCACGCGCGCGCCCACGCGCCCGTTGAGCTCGCTCAAAACCGCGCGCCTGCCGCACATCGCCTCGCACCTGCGGCAGCGGGCGGCTTCGGCCACGAGCGCCGCGAACTCCGCGCGCCTCACCTCTAAACTCTTCCCGGCGGGGCTCGCGGCCACGGCTCACCTGACGACGGTGATGTCGCGCGAGGTCGAGTTGTAGCCGCCGTTCTCGACGACGTTGCCAGAGGCGTCAACCAGCTCCAGCTTGACCGTGTGCTTGCCGGCCGCCCAGCCCGAGAGCCAGACGGGCTCCCACTTCTCTATGAACTTCGCCTCGCCGCCGTCCACCGAGTAGCGCACGCGGTATTCGCCGCCGTCGCCCCTGAGCTTCGCGTTCGAGAGCCAGAAGTCAATCATGATGGCGTCGGCGTCCGCGCCCTTGTACTCGCCCTTCGGGCGGCTGTAGGTGAGGAGCGGCTTCGCGCGGTCAACCGCGCCGGCCGTGCTCGCCTGCATGTCCTTGCCCTCGGGCGTGGGCGACGTGTTGGCGTTGCTCGCCGCGGCGTTCGAGTTCGCGGCGTCGGCCACCTTCTGCCCCGAATTGGTCGTCGTCGGCTTCGACGGGTCGCCGCCGCCCTTCACCTCGAAGGTGACCATCTGGAAGGCGCCGTCGTTCTTGTAACTCTCGTGCCACGGGCGCGACGGGAAGACGCGCAGCGTGTGGCGGCCCTCGGAGACGTTGCGCAGCTCGAAGGGCTGGTCCAGCTCGTAGTAAGCCTCGTAGGGCTGGTTGTCGAGTATGATGTGTATGTGGTTGCCCATTTGCGTCGCAGGGTCTTTGTGCGGCTTGTAGCCCTTGAGGTCGCCGGAGAGGCTGAGGCGCACGCGCACGGTCGAGCCCGAAATGGACGCGCCCTCGGCCGGCTCGATTACCCTGAGCGTCGGCGCGGCCGCGTCCTGCTCGCCGCGCTGCGACATCTGGTCTTTAATCTTCTGCGGGCGCTCGGTCTGCGAGAGCGACTGCGCCGCGGGCGTGGCGGTAGAGGCGGGCGTCGCCGACGCCTTCGAGGCGTTGTTCGCGTTCATATCCGAAGAGCAGCCCGCGAGCGCCAGCGCGCACACGAGCGGCGCGATACGAGAGAGTTTCATGCCGTCCTCCGAAAAAGTGCTTTTGAAATCAGGTTCACCACAAAGGCACGAATAAGAATTGTCTCCTTGCGCCTTCGCGATAAGAACAGCTGTTGGCCCGAACTACTGGCCGGCTTCGCCCGCCGCGGCGGGGCGCGACGAGACGCCCTGGCGAAGGCGCTGGTCGCACGCCTGCCAGTCTATGTTCGAGAAGAAGGCCTCGATGTACTTGGGCCGGTCGGCCGGCTTGTAGTCGAGCAGGAAGGCGTGCTCCCACACGTCCATCACCAGCACGGGGACGAAGCCCGCGACGTTGCCGACCTCGTGCAGCGTTATCCAGTGGTTCGAGAGCGTCTGGTTGACGGGGTCCTGATAGCAGATGGCCCAGCCCACGCCGCGCATCTTGCCGACGGAGACGAAGTCGGCCTTCCAGGTGTCGTAGCTCCCGAAGGACTGCTCGGCGAGGCGGCGGAAGTTCGAGTTCGGCTCCGGGTCTGTCGTCGTCGAGCCCTTCTTCATGTTGCCGAAGTACCACTCGTGCAGAACCATGCCGTTGTACTCGAAGCCCATCCTGCGCGTGAGCTCCGAGTAGGCGGGCATCTCCTCCTGGTCAACCTTGCCGTCGGCTAGGTACTCGGCGATCTTCGCGGTGAGCGTGTTGGTGTTCGTGACGTAGCCCTCGTAGAGCTTGAAGTGCATCTCCAGCGTCCGGTCTGAGATGCCGTTCAGGCCCGAGAGGTCGAACTGCTTGGGCTTATAGACCTTCACGTCCGTCATAAAGCGTTCCTCCCTGTTATTAATGCCGCGCTTTGAAGTCGTGCCGGCATTATAACAGGCAAAAAGCCCGGCCGTCAGGGAGGGCGCCCTCCCTGACGGCCGGGCTCCCGCCCGTCGGCCCTTCTTACCGGCCGAGGATGATGTAGTCGCCGTGCGAAGTCGCCATGAAGAAGAGCATGGGGAGCGAGAGCCATGCGTTAGTGCGCGAGGCGAGGAAGGCGCGGCGCGCCAGCTCGGGCGGCGCGGCCTCGCCCGAGACCGTGCCGGCGATGATGCGCTTCTGCGCCGGCCAGATGATGCCCCAGACGTTGAAGAGCATGATGATGCCCAGAGCGCCGCCGATGCCTATGGAGAGCGTCTTGTTGCTCGCCGTGAAGGTGCGGTGCGTGAGCTGCTCGTTCAGGCACCAGACGATGAGGACGGACATCAGTATGACGAGCACGGCCGTCACGGCCCCGAGCACGCGCCCGTCCTTGGTCAGCCTCGGCAGCAGGAAGAAGTAGATGGCCCAGAAGAGGACGGAGATTGCGAGCCAGCCCAGGAAGACGAGGGCGATGCTGGCCTCGCCGCCCGCGGCGCGGTTGTTCACAACGTCGGGCCGGATGATGTACATCGCGTAGTAGGAGATGCCCGCGAGCACGGTGACGAGCGCGCCCCACCGGAAGTACCAGAGCGCCTTCGGCATCAGGTTGGGGACGACGACCTTCTTCGTCGGCGCGTCGAGCGCCTTCATGAAGTCCACGTTGACAAGGTTGAAGAAGTAGAGCATGCCTATCCAGGTTATCCCCGCGACGAAGTGCAGCCAGCGGAAGATGATGCGCATCAGCTCGTCGCCTGACGGCGCGTGGAAGATGTCTTGAAACGCGGCAAGGCCGACGGGGATGTTAAGGGTTGTCTCGAACATCTATGTCCTCCGGTTTCGCCTGACTTTCGTGTTTACGGCGCGAGAGATTAGCACAAAAGCGCGCATGCGGCGCAACAATCTTGCGCGACGGCGCGGGGCGGGGCGGGCAAAAAAAGAGAGGCGCCCCCGAGGGAGCGCCTCTCCGGTTTTTGAGCCCCTGTTACCGCCGCGTCACTTCGCGCCGGACTGCGCCTGCTGCGCGAGCGCCTTCGGGTCGTAGGGCGTCTCGAGGAACTGCTTGGCGACCTTCTGCGCGTTGTCGAACTCGATCTCGGACTCGACGGCCTTCTTGTACTCGTTGACGGCGCGGGCGCGGTCGCCCTTCGCGTCGTAGGCGTTGCCCATCTTGATGTGCGCCCAGGCCTCTATCCACGCGGGGCGCAGGTTGCCGTCGAGCGCGGCCTTGAAGTTGTCTATGGCCGGGTCGTAGTTGCGCTGCTCGAGATAAATCAGGCCGAGGTTGTAATAGACCCACGAGTTCGACTTGTCCATCTTGAGCGCCTCTTCGAGCTGGCGCTGCGCCTCTATGTACTGCCCCTCGCGGAACAGCTCGAGCCCCCGCCGCGCGACCACCGAGACTCGCAGCTCTTCGGACGTGCGAAGCAGCCGGTTGTGCGGGTCAACGATTATCTCGATGGGCTTGCCCTTCGACTCGAAGTCGAAGTCCTCGCTCTTGTCGGCGATGAAGAGGGTGGTGACGGCGTCGTCGCCCTCGGCGCGCAGCTGCACCTCGACGGGCAGGCGCAGGCTCTCCATGTTCTGGCGGACTGTGCCGCGCGCGCGGAACTTGCCGCCGCGCGTGCGTATGATCTGGTAGTCGGATGCGAACTCGGGGACGCCCGTGCCCTCGACCCAGCGCGCGAAGAAGTGGCGCATGCTCTCGCCGGCCACGGCGTTCGCCAGCCGCTCGAAGTCGTCAATCGAGGCGTTGCGGCCGCGGAACTCCGAGGCGTAGCGGCGCAGGAGCTCGTCGAACTTCTGCGGCCCCATCACGTCGCGCAGCATTCGGAAGACCATCGCGCCCTTGTAGAAGACGACTGCCTGGTAGGCGGCCGACTGGTCGTCGAGCGTCGAGGGCGCGCGCGAGATCGAGGCCGACTGCTCGAACATGAGGGCCCGTTCCAGCATGTCGCGCTGCGCCGTCTCCAGAGCGGCGCCCTGAAGGCGCTGCTCGCGGAAGGCGTAGGAACTCCACTCGGCCAGGCCCTGCGAGAGCCACGCGTCGTCGAAGGACTTCAGGCCCACGGTCAGGCCCCACCACTGGTAGGCGACCTCGCGCAGCAAACGCTCGTCGAGCGTGGCCTGCCGGCCCGCCGTGAAGAAGCGCGGCGAGAGGAAGGCTATGCCCTGCCCGGCGTATGCGTCGAGGCTCGCGTCGTCAATCTGCACGACTGAGAGGCGCGTGCCGAAGGCCGGCTGCCCGTACTTCTGCGTGTAGAACTGTAGGGCCTCGCCGACGAGCTGCGCGTAGGGCTCGATGAAGCCCTCGCTGCCCGGCAGCACGTAGAAGGCTATCTCGTAGCCGTTGATGCGAAGCGCCCTCGTGATGTAGCGGCCGACGGCGAAGTTGCCGACCAGAGTGGGCTGGCGCTGCACGAAGCGGAAGGCTGACTTGCCGGCTTTGGCTTGCGCCGCGACGGGCTCGTCGCTCGCGCCCGCCACCTCGTAGCCGGCAGGCACCGTGATCGTTATCTCGGAGGTCGCGCGGTCGGCGGCGTACTCGTGGAAGGGGAACCAGCGCGCGGCGTACATCAGGTACGACATGTCGGGGCCGACGTACGCGAGCCGCTTCGTCGCGAGCGGGCCGCCCTCGGGCGTGACGAGCGCGCCCGTCCAGCGCATGCGCAGGGTCTGCGGCTGGCCCGCGGCGACGACTTCGCCGAGGTCTATGCGGACGTGCGGGCCGATGGTGTCGAGGCCGGCCTGATCCTGGACGAAGTTCGTAAGCTGGCGGCCGTTGCGCTCGATGGACTCGATCTTGAGCGAGCCGTTAAGCTCCAGGACGACCGTGCGTGTGTTGTCGAGCGGCGTGAACGTCACTTCGCCAGTGGCGTTCAACTGGTGCTGGCCCGGCACAAGCTCAACGTCTAGGCGGTAGTGCGTCACGTCGAAGCGCGCGCGCTGACCCGGCTGGAGCGGCGTCTCGGCGATGGCCGGGGCCGCGGGCGTCGGGGCTGGGCTGGGGGTCGGGCTCGGCTTGGCCTGCGGGGCGGGCCTCTGTGCGCCGCGTCGCGCGCGGCCGGGCTGCTGGGCGGAGGCGGTCGAGAGCCCCAGGAGGGCGAGCGCCGCCAGCGATAAAAGCGTTCGGTTAAAAAGTCTCTTCATCGTCTCGGGCTTCCTGCTTCGGAACCATACGCCCGGCGCGGCCTCCGTGACAAGCGTGGCGGAGAGGGCGGGGGCGGGCGGCGCTGTTCGCGTTTCTCTTCTGCGGCAAGCGTTTGGATGTGCCTTTTCCGCTTGCCGTTGTACGGCCACCCCGGCTTGACAGGCCCGCCGGGGCGCCTTCATCCTCTGGCGGAAAATATGAGCTCAAACGGCGACCCGGCCATACGCATAACGCTCCTGCCGAGAGACACGAACCCGCAGGGGACGATTTTCGGCGGCATAATCCTCAGCTACATAGACATCGCCGGGGCGGTCGAGGCGCACCGGCGCACGGGGCTCGAACGGTTCGTGACGGTCGCCATGCGCGAGGTCGTCTTCCACGAGCCTGTCTTCGTAGGCGACCTAGTGAGCTTCTACGCAGAGACGCGCCGCATCGGCACGACCTCCATCACCATCGGCGTCGTCGTCGAGGCCGAGCGCTACGGCGGGACATCCGAGCGCATAAAGGTCACGGAGGCCGAGGTCATCTACGTCGCCGTTGACGCCAACCGCCGCAAGATGCGCATTCCCGAAAACGCCAAAGAAAACCTTGAAAATGTAGAGCTACACGAAACGTCTTAACGCCGTCGGAGCCACTTTGAGGCTGGCGTTGCACGGGTGGGGCATACGCGAAAGAACTATGCTCGCCACATTCGCTTAAACGAAGGTTCTTGCGCGTCTGCCGCTTGGGGAATCTGCAATGAGCTTGGCGAGGCGGGTCACAGCCGAGGCGGTCGGCACGGGGATGCTGCTTGCCGCCGTCGTCGGCTCCGGCATAATGGGGGAGCGGTTGTCAGGCGGCAACGTTGCCGTCGCCCTGCTCGCCAACACCGTCGCCACCGGCGCGGCGCTCATAGCCCTCATACTGGCCTTCGGGCAGATTTCAGGCGCACACTTCAACCCGGCGGTGACGCTCGCTGACGCTTCGCAAGGCGGGCTTG
>DASPKR010000090.1:0-7086 GCA_035627975.1 Pyrinomonadaceae bacterium
ACGACCGCGTAGAAGGTCGAGTAGATGCTCACGCCCGCCAGGTGTATGAACCGCGAGACCGGCGCCATGAACGTGTACTCCAGCGTCCCCTCCCAGCGCTCGTAGGTTATCGAGTTGGCTATCTCGTTAAAGAGCACTGAGAGGAAGCCCCACAGCAGCACGCCCACCAGGAGCGTCAAAGTCAGCGCGCGGTCGTTCGCCGCGACGCCGATGAGCACAACGGTCGCCGAGTTCACTATCGCGTAGAAGGTGAAGACCACCACCCACGACATGTAGCGCCGCGTCAGGCTCAGGTCGCGGAAGATGAAGCCCCACGTCTGCCTAAGTATCTGTTCCATTTCAGGCCCCCACCAGCGCGCCGCCGCGCTCCTTCTCCTCGCCGTCCTCAAGCTTCTCGCCCGCGAGCGCTATGAACGCGTCGTCGAGCGAGGCCGCGCCCGCCCTCTCCTTCAACTCTTCGGCCGTGCCTTCGGCGATGAGGCGGCCGTGCGCGATGAAGCCTATGCGCCGGCACAGCCGCTCGGTCTCCGCCATGTCGTGCGAGGTGAGCAGGATGGTCGTCCCCTCCTCGCGCCGCACGCGCTCTAAAAAGGTCTGCACGTCGCGCTTGCTCTTCGGGTCGAGCCCCGTGGTCGGCTCGTCCAGGAGCAGGAGCGGCGGGTTGACCAGAAGAGCGCGCGTTATCGCCACCTTCTGCTGCATGCCGCGGCTCATCTCTTCGAGCGGCCCGGTGAACTTCTCGCCTTCGAGGCCCAGTTCTTCGAGTATCTCGAGCGCGCGCCGCTCGGCCGAGCGCGCCTCCATGCCGTAGAGCAGGGCGGAGTAGAGGAGGTTCTCGCGCGCCGAGAGCTTCTTGTAGAAGGCCGCGTCCACGCTCACGCGCCCGATCTTCCGGCGCACGAGGTGCTCCTCGCCCGGTATTCGGTGGCCGAGGAGGCGCACCTCGCCCGCGTCGGGGACGAGCAGCGTCGAGAGCACGCGTATGAGCGTTGACTTGCCCGAGCCGTTCGGCCCCAGCAGCCCGTAGGTCTCGCCCAGCGAGACCTCGAACGACACGTCGCGCAGCGCGTGCACGTCCGTAGAGCGCTTGCGCAGGACGCCTTTGCGTTTGCGGAAGTATTTGTGAAGACGGCGGACTTCTATGCCCAGATTCGACATTGGCCTACACACCTTTCCGGCCGATTGCGTAGCCGGATAACCGCTTTCCAGTTTTGGGGTGGAAAGAGAAGAGACGACGGTTCGGTCGTCTGCGGCGGGTTCTAAGCGAGCCAGATGCGAATCATGAACTTCATGTCGAGCCTCACTTCTCGTGGGTGAGGGCAAGGATAGGCTACGGCGCGGCTTTTGGCAAGCTTTATGTCGCCGGGAGCTTGGGCAGCCCTTTTCGGGTGACGCCGGCCATGACTTCGCAGAAGCGGTCGAGCTCCTTGAGGGTCGTATAGACGTTGGGCGTGACGCGCACGCCCTTAAACTCTTCGTGAACGATGGGCGTGGCGAAAATCTTGTGGCGGGTCATCAGGTAAGCGCACAGCGCGCCCGGCTCAGTGCCTTCCAGTTGGACGTTCGCGATGGCGCAGGACTGGCGGTCATCGAAGGAGGTGTTGAAGCGCACGCCGGGCAGGCCCTTCAGGTTGTTCATCCAGTAGCGTGCGAGGAAGCGCAGCCGCGCCTCCTTGCGCTCGGGGCCTACGCCCTGGTGGAAGAGCAGCGCCTCGCCTACGGCCAGACGCGGCGCGGCCGAGCGCGTCCCCGTCTCCTCGAACTTCCTGATGTCGCCGGACTGCTGCTCCTCCGCGGCCATGAGCGGCCATAGCTTCGCTATCTTGTCCCTGCGGACGTAGAGCATCCCCGTCCCCTTCGGCGCGTGCAGCCACTTGTGCAGAGAGGTGCCGTAGTAGTCGCACCCCAGCTCGGCGCGCGTGAAACGGAACTGCGCGAAGGAGTGCGCGCCGTCCACTATCGTCTCGACGCCGCGGCGGCGCGCCATCTCGCATATCTCGCGGACGGGAGTTATCTGCCCCGTTATGTTGACCATGTGCGAGACCAGCAGGAGCCGCGTGCGGGGGCCGACGGCGGCCTCGAACGCGGCGGTTATCTCGGAAGGGTCTCGGGGCGGCGTCGGGATTTTTATTGTCTTAAGCCTTACGCCCTCGCGCCTTTCGCGCTGGCGCAGGGTGGTGAGCATGCGCGGGTAGTCCTGCGTGGTGGTGAGGACTTCGTCGCCGGGCCTGAGGTCGAAGCCGAAGAGCAGGGCTTCGAGCGAGTCCGAGGCGTTGCGCGTGATGGCGACCTCCTCGCGGTCGCAGCCGAACAGCTCCGCGAGCCCCGTCCTCACCGTCTCGGTCTGCGGCTCTAGTATCTGCCACATCGTGTAGGCCGTGGCGTCCTCCTGCTGCCACGCGTATCGCACCAGAGCCTCCGTGACGACGCGCGGCGAGGGCGAGACGCCGCCGTTGTTTAAATTCACGATGCCGCGCGTGACCGAGAAGGCCTGTTGAATCTCGAACCAGAAGTCCTCGTCCCGCGCGGCCTCTTCGGCCGTCATGTGCTCGACGCGACGCGCGGCCGCCGCAACGTCCTTGAGGAGCGACGCGACCGTCGAGGACGAGAGCGCAGCCAGCCCCAGCCCCTTGCCGACGGACGAGAGGAAGCGGCGGCGTTCGAGCGCGGGGCGGTTTCGTGGTGCGGGCATGGCTTTTAACCTCCGGGCCGCGCGGGCCTACGGGACTATCGAAATCTCGTCGGCGCCGCCGGGCGGCATGGGGACGGTGGCGCGGCCCGCCGCGGCGTCGAAGGCGAGGCCGGCGGCGGGGCGGCCCCCCGCGCGCGCCTCGCGAGGCGCGGAGGTCACGCCGAGGAACTCTATTGAGGCGAGCGAGCGCGCCGAGTTGTAAGAGCCGGAGCGCGAGAGCTTGACGGAGTTGCCGTCAACCGCGGCGGTCGTCGTGCGCGAGGCGCCGCGCAGGTGCTCGTAGCCCTCGCCCGCGTCCTCGTAGATACGGCTCGCCGCAGGGGCGCGCCCGCCCGCGACGACGACGAGCGTGAGCGGCGCCTTCGGCATCTCGCCCGTGTGCTGCACGACCGGCTGTGTGGGGATTGCCGCGCCCGCGCGCGCGAAGAGGGGCAGTCGGTTCAGGGGCGCGTCAACTTCCGCGTCCGTGCCGCCCTCGTAGCGGCGGCCCGTCCACCAGTCAACCCATGCGTCGCCCGCGGGGAAATAGACGCGCCGCTTGACGGCCCCCTCCGAGAGCACCGGCGCCACCAGCAGGTCGCGGCCGACCATGTACTCGTCGTCGGCGAGGTAGGTGCGCGAGTCGTCCGGGTATTCGAGCCAGAGCGGGCGCATCACGGGCGCGCCCGTGCGCGTGTGCTCCTCGAAGAGCGTGTAGAGGTAGGGGAGCAGCCGGTAGCGCAGCTCGATGCTGGCGCGGTTGATGTCCGTGAACGCGGGGCCGTATGCGAAGGGCTCCTGGTCTTTTGTGTTGGCCTCGGTGTGCGAGCGTAGGAACGGCGTGAGCGCGGCGGCCTGTAGCCAACGCGCGTAAAGCTCGGCAGAGGGGCTGCCGGAGAAGCCGCCCACGTCCGAGCCGACGAAGGGCACGCCGGAGACGCCCATGTTTAAGAGCATCGTTACCGAAAGCCGCAGGTGATCCCAACTGGCGACGTTGTCGCCCGTCCAGACCGCGGAGAAGCGCTGCACTCCGGCGTAGCCTGCGCGCGTCAGGACGAAGGGGCGCTCCTCGGGCCTGAGCCGACGCAGTCCCTCGAAGGTCGAGCGCGCCATCTGCATCCCGTAAACGTTGTGGTAGCGCGCGTGCGTGCCGGGCCGGCCGTCGCCCGCGTGGCGCGCGTCGAGCGGGAAGGTCTTCATCGGGTGGTGGTAGATGTCGGGCTTGGGCGTCTTGTCGCTCAGGAAGATGCCCGGCTCGTTCATGTCGTTCCAGAAGCCTGCGACGCCCTCTTCGAGGTGCCGGCTGTAGTAGGAGGCGAACCACTCGCGCGCCTTCGCGGAGGTGAAGTCGGGGAAGGCGCAGACGCCGGGCCAGACCGAGCCGTGAAACTCCGAGCCGTCCGCGGCCTTGACGAAGTGGCCGCCGTCTCGCCCCTCTTTGTAAACGCGGTAGTTCTCGTCAACCTTTATGCCGGGGTCAATAATCAGGACGGTGCGGAAGCCGTCGCGGCGCAGGTCGGAGATCAGCTTCGGCGGGTCGGGGAAGCGCGACTTGTCCCAGGTGAAGACGCGGTAGCCGTCCATGTAGTCAATGTCGAGGTAGATAACGTCGGCGGGTATGCGCGTCTCGCGGTAGCGTCGCGCAATCTCGCGCACGCGCGCCTCGGGGAAGTAAGACCAGCGCGACTGCTGGTTGCCCAGAGCCCAGAGCGGCGGGAGCGGCGCCCGCCCCGTCAGGTCGGTGTAGTCGCCGATGATTTTTTTAGGCGAGCGCTCGGCGCCGCCCGTGAAGACGTAGTAGTTGAGCTCGCCCGACGCCGCGCCGAACGTGATGCGCGCCGGGTCGGTCTTGCCCATGTCGAAGTATGTGCGCGTCGTGTTGTCGAGGAAGAGGCCGTAGGCGAGGCCCTTGCCCTTCTCGTGCCTGAGCGCCGTGAAGAAGCCGATTGACTGGTATATGGGGTCGAGGCCGCGCGGGTAGCCGTAGGTGTCCGTGTTCCACATCACGAAGTGCTGCGTGTCGCGCGAGAAAGTGGGCGCGGCCTTCTCGCCGAGGCCGTAATAGACTTCCCACTCCGCCCGCCTCTTAGAAGTCTCGACGGCGCCCGTCGCGGGGTCGAACGAGGCTGGCCGCGCCGGGTCGTCCTCGACGACGACGCGGCCCGACGCGTCGAGCACGGTGACGAGGAAGGGGCTGCGGCGCACGACGACAGTCGTGCCGTTCAAGGAGGAGATTCTTACGGAGTCGCGGTCTTCCCTGACCGTGGCCGCGACGGTCTTTCGGTCTTTCGGCTCGACGGCGTAGGAGAAGTCGCGCTCGAACTCGCCCGAGGGCGCGAGCCTGACACGCACGACCTCTATGTCGCGGAACGTGACCGAGGCGCGCGCCCCCGACGTGAGCGTGAGCACGGCGCCGTCGGCCTGCCTCTCGACGCTCTTCACGTCGCCGGCGGCGCGCCACGCGGCCGAGGCTCCCGCCGGCGCGACGAGACAAAAGAAGAGGGCGGCGACGAAGGGGACGATGGCTCGGATTCTCGGGCTGCTGGTCATAAGTCGGTCGTGCGCGTCGGAGTTGTCTCGGAGGCTTCGGCGGGGGCGGGGCGTCGTCAGCCTGCCGGCGCTGGCTTCCTTTCGTGGACGACGCGGCCGTCGAAGACGGTCATGTCGGCCTCGGTCTGAAGAATCTCTTCGGGCTTAATAGTCAGTAAGTCTCTGGAATGGACGACGAGGTCTGCGAGCATGCCGGCGGCAATCTGCCCCTTCTCGCGCTCCTCGAAGGATGCGTAGGCGCCCTCGGCCGTGTAGCAGCGTATGGCGTCGGCGACGGAGAGCCGCTCCTGCGGCCACCAGCCGCCCGCGGGGTCGCCCTCGGTGCTCTGTCGCGTGACGGCGGCGTAGAGGCCGAGGTAAGGGTTGATGGGCTCGACGGGCCAGTCGGTCCCGAACGGGACGCGGACGCCGTGGGCCATCATCGTGTGCCACGAGTAGGCGCCGAGCACGCGGTACTCCCCTAAGCGTTCTTGCGCCCAGCGCTTGTCCGAGATGGCGTGCGAGGGCTGCATCGAGGCGACGACGCCGAGGTCGCGGAAGCGCGCGAAGTCGGTGGGCGCGACCACCTGCGCGTGCTCGACGCGGTGCCGAAACGGCGAGGCGGCCTGCGAGAGCGGCTGCCCGGCCGCGGCGGCGAACCCGTCGAGCGCCATGCGGTTGGCGCGGTCGCCGATTGCGTGAAGCGCGATTTGAAAGCCTTCTTTCGCCCGCTCGACTATCATGCGCGTCAGCTCCTCGGGCGGGCGGCGCGGGATGCCGCTGTTGTTCGGGTCGTCTGAGAAGGGCGCGAGCATCGCGGCGGTGCGCGAGCCGAGAGTGCCGTCAACGTAGCCCTTGAGCGCCGTCAGCCTGAGCAGCAGAGGGTCGTCCTTGAACGCGGCGAACTCGGCGCGCTGGCGCTTCAATTCCTCGACCTTGTCCTCGAAGTTCTGCCACTCGGCGACGCGCACGGTGAGCCTGCCTGACTTCAAAAACTCGCGGTAGAGCTTCGTCGCCTCGTAGCCTGAGTTGTCTTGAACCGAAGTTATCCCATAGCGCCGAGCCTCGGCGAGAGCGCGCCCGAGCCCCTCGGCCATCTCCTCGGCGGTAGGCTGTGGCACGACGCGGCCCACCAGCCCCGCCGCCGTCTCCTTCAGAATCCCGGTCGGCTCTCCAGACGCGTCGCGCAGAATCTCGCCGCCCTCGGGCGCGCGCGTCGCGGCGGTGACTCCGGCCTTCTGCAACGCGAGCGAGTTCGCCCAGCTCACGTGGCCGTCCACACGCTGTAGGAAGACGGGGTTGTCCGGCGCGACTTCGTCCAGGTCTTTGCGCGTCGGCCACTGGCCGCCCCAGAGCGTGTGATCCCATCCGCGCCCCAGAACCCACGCGCCCGGCTTCACCTCGCGCGCGCGCGCAGCCACGCGCCGCTTCGCCTCTTCGAGCGTGCGCGCGCCGTTTAAGTCAACGCGGAGCAGGGAGAGGCCGCCGCCGATGAAGTGTATGTGCGCGTCGTTGAAGCCGGGCGTGACGAGCCGGCCGCGCAGGTCAACCTCGCGCTCGGCGCGGAAGCGCGAGCGGAGCCCGGCGGTCGTGCCTACTGCGACGATACGGTTGCCCGAGACGGCCACTGCCTCGGCGACTGTGCCGCGCGCGTCGGCCGTGAAGACCTTGCCGTTGAAGAGTAGAAGGGTGGCGGGCGTCTGCCGCCGCGGGGCGCGGGCCGAGAGCGCGCCGACGGGCGCGATCGAGAGGCACAGCGCGAAGGCCAGCAGGCCGGCGAAGGTTGTGCGCAGGCGCATCGTCTATGTTTTCTTCGGAAGAGGTTCGAGAGCGAACGCCTTTATATCACCAAACCGGCGCGATTCGTAGAGCCGCAGCGCCGGCTA
>DASPKR010000091.1:0-5536 GCA_035627975.1 Pyrinomonadaceae bacterium
CGCGCATGGCCTCGGCCGGCGCCCCGAAACGCAACGGCCGCCCGGCGCTCTTCCGTCTCGCGTTTGTCCCGGTGGCTGCCGCGGCGTGCCTGCTCGTCGTCGCCGCTGGCTCGCTCTACGTCTGGCAGCAGAGGAAAACGACCCCGGCCGTGGCAACACAGGCCGGCGGGGATGGCGGGCGGGCGCGGCCCGTTCAGGTCGCTGAGAGCCGCGAGGGCGAAGGTGCCGCTTCGTCGGCGCGTGATGATGAAGGCGGCGCTGACTCGAACGACGCCGCGCCCGCCGATGCTGATAACAATTCCGGGCGCGGGCAGAAGACTGTGCGCGGCGCGCGGCGTGCGCGCGCCTTTGAGCCTGCGAGGCGGGCTTCTACGACCGACGTTCGTTCAGAAGGCGGCGGCTTCGAGTTCACTCAGCACGGCGCGAGCGTCATCGCAGGCCCCGGCCGCACGGGACAGCGGGTCGCGTCCGCGACGGCCTTGAGGATTCCGCTTCGCGCCTCGGCGGAGCCGCTCGAAGTCCTGTTCAGGGACGAGCGCGGCGCGTTGCAGCGCGTGCCGATGCGCTCGGTCAGCTTCGGCTCGCAGGAGCCGGTCGCGGGCGTGCGCGCCAAGGCCGTCCCCGCCTCGCTCAAGAGCAGGGAGGGCGTCTGGTAGTTTTATGACTTTCGCCGTTCCGAATTTCATGCGGGCCGCAGCGTTCCGGGCGTCAGCGCTCGCGTGCGCGCTCGTCCTGTCCGCCCCGGCCGCCGCGGCTCAGGAGGCCGCGGCCCCTCTGCCACCCGGCCAGGCGACCCCGGTCGCGCAGCCGCCTGCCGCCTTCGCAGAGCAGAAGCCGTCGGCGAGGACTGCGCCGCGCGCGCCCGTGCCGAAGGCGCCGCAGCCGGCTGCGGCGCCCGCGCAAGCGCCGCGCCCCGCACAGCCGGCTGCGCCGGCCGCGCCGCCCCGAGTCGTGACGGTCGTGCACCGGCTGAGCGGCTGGAAGCTACTCGCCTGGCTCGCCGCGAGCGGCCCGGCCTTCGAGATAGACGAACTGCCTTCAAGCTCCGACGTGCTCACGAACGTCGTCGCTGGCTTCGTCTCGCGGGACAACAAGACTGTCGTCGCGCGCTTGCCCCGAGCCGAGGCGGAGCTTGAGCCTACCCCCTCGCCGGCCTCCGCGCCCGGCTTCTTCGCGGGCCAGTCCGTGCAGTCGCCCGAGCAGTCCGGCTTCACGCTCGTCACGTCAGACGGCCGCCGCATCCCCGCGAAGTTCATCGGCCTCGACGCCCCGACCGGCCTCTCGATGCTCGAAGCCGCCGAACCGCTCGTCGCGCCGGGCGCGCACCCCTTCGGCGACGAGGGGGACACGGAAGACCCTTCGGTCGGCCAGACGGTCAAGCTCTACGCGCCCGCGCTGCTCGAAGCCACACAGACGCCCGCCGCACGGCCCGCGCCGCCGGCCGCGGGCTACGTCTATATGAGCATCTTCCAGACGGAAGGTAAGCTGACCGAAATCAAACGCGCGCCCTCGGGAAAGCCCTCCGAGGTGGTCGCGCGCGCCGCGAGCGCGACGCCCGCCTGGACTGGCGCCATAGCGACCGACGGCGAGGGCTCCGTCCTCGGCATCGTTTCGCGGAGCGGATCGGGCGAGACGCAGATTGTGCCTGTACAGACGATGAGGCTCGCGCTGGAGAGAGTGCTCGCGCGCGGCGCGAGCGTGCCGCAGCCCTGGCTCGGCGCACGGGGCGACGCGGCCTACCGCACCGCCATTGAGCTTTGGGAGAAGAAGGGCTGGCGGCCCGAGAAGGCCATGCCCTTCATACGCGAGGGGCGCGGCGTGCTGCTCACTTCGGTCGCCCCTGGGACGCCAGCCGCGACGGCCGGGCTACGGCCCGGCGACGTGGTCTGGCGCGTCGGCGACCGCGACGTTCGAGGCGTCGAAGACCTCTCTTCTGTCATACAGGAGGCCGGCGCGGGCTCGACTTTAGACTTCACCGTCTGGCGCTCGTTCGAGACCGAGCCGCTCAAGTTTGCAGTCGAGCTTAGGGGCTCGCAGAACCCCGCGCTCGCCACGGCCGACCGGGAGCTTTCGGCAGCGCGCGCCCGCCTGCGAGCCCTGAACGCAGACGTTCAGTCCTACAAGCTCGAATTGCAGAGGCTCAAGGGCTCTGCGCGAACCTCCGACGAGGCCGCGCTCGCCGAGATGTCTTCTCGCGTGCGTGCGGCGGAAGAGTCAATCGCCGAGGTGCTCCGACAGGTCACCGAGGCAGAGATGCGCGTCGCCGAGGCCGCCGCGCGCGGCGAGTGGAGCGCGCGCTTCTCGCACGCCCCGGCCCCGCCCGGCCCCGCCGCCCCGAGCCCGCTACAATCCTTCGGCCTGCGCGCGGTGGGCCTTACGCCCCGGAGCGCCGCGAGGCTCGGCGCCTCCGGCGGCGCGCTCGTCCTCTCAGTCCGGCCCGAGAGCCAGGCCGCGGGCGCGGGCCTTCGCGCAGGCGACGTGGTCGAGACCATCAACGGCCGCCGCTTCTCGCTTCTAGACCTCCGACGGCTCCTCCGCAACCCCGGCGCGGGCACGTTGACCCTCGTCGTCGTCCGCGACCGTAAGCGGCAGATCGTCACGCTCCCGCCCGCCCCGGAACCGCCCCGGCAGCCATAAGCCCGGTTGCGGAATGGGGGTTAAGAGACAGGCTCTTCTAATCCGCATTCCGAAGCCCGCATCCCGCAATCGCTTTTTCCCCACCGGCACGCATCTGTGCTAATCTTGTCCCACCGCTCGTTTTAACGAACCCACGGAAGGCTCTCGAACAGAAATGCTTCAAGAGGCGGTTGAGTGCTACCACCGGCTGCTCGAGGATAGGGAACTGGCCGAATCCTCCCGGCGATTGCTCGACGAGGGGCTGGAGCGTGCTAAGCTCATCTTCGGCGGCCGCCGCCTCTCGCCCTACCTCCGCCCGCACTTCGTTACCGAGCAGGACTTCGAGCGCGTCACGCGCGTCTGCGAGACGGTCTGGGGCGCGATTCAAAAGGTTAAAGACGCCGCCGTCGAGGACGAGTCCGTGGTTGACGAGCTTGGCCTGACCGAAGTAGAGCGAGAGCTGGTGCGCATTGACCCCGGCTACCGCGCCGTGTCCCCCACCTCGCGCCTCGACTCGTTTCTGATCGAGGACGACTACAACTTCGTCGAGCTGAACGGCGAGAGCCCCGCCGGCATCGCCTACGCCGACGCCGCCTTCGAGATTTTCACCGGCCTCCCCGTCATGCGGCGCTTCGCCGAGAGCTACCGCCTGCGCCGCTTCCACGGCAGCCCCCTCATGCTCGAAACGCTCCTCGCCGCCTACCGCGAGTTCGCCGGGGCGCGCGCAGTCGAGCGCCCCTCCATCGCAATCGTTGATTTGAAGGGCCTGCCCACGCAGAAGGAGTTCGAGCTGTTCCGCGAGTTCTTCGAGCGCGAAGGCTACCCCGCGGCCATCTGCTCGCCAGACGAGCTTGAGTTCTCGGGCGGGCGCCTGCGCTCGGGCCCGTTCGAGATAGACATCGTCTATAAGCGGCTGCTCGTCAACGAGTATTTGCCGATAATGGAAGAGTCGCCGGCGCTCCTCGACGCATACCGCGCGCGAGCCTTCTGCATGGTCAACAGCTTCCGCTCGAAGCTCATACACAAGAAGGCGCTCTTCGCCGTCCTCACGGACGAGCGCTACGCCCGCCTCCTCACCGAGCGCGAGCGCGAGGTCATCGCGGCGCACGTCCCCTGGACGCGCAAGGTGCGGCCGGGGAAGACGACGAAGGGCGGCGAAGAGATTGACCTGCTCGAGTACGTGAGCGCGAACCGCGACCGACTGGTGCTGAAGCCCAACGACGACTACGGCGGCCACGGCATCTACATCGGCTGGGGCTGCGAAGGCGCGTCGTGGGGCGAGGCCATCTCCGCGGCGCTCGACGACGGCGACTACCTCGTGCAAGAGCGCGTGCGCACGGCGCGCGAGACCTTCCCGGCCCTCGGCGAGGACGGCTCTGTCGTCTTCGCCGAGCAGTTGGTTGACCTCGACCCACTGCTCTTCAACGGCCGAGTAGGCTCGGCCTTCACGCGGCTCTCCTCGACGGAGCTTGCCAACGTCTCGTCGGGGGGCGGAATGGTGCCGACCTTCATCATCGGCAGAAACTAGCGCGGGGGTCTTCGGAGATGAACTTCGTCAACAGCGAGACGCCGCAGGACGAGCGCAGGCGCTTCGAGCGCTCGCGCCTCATCATAGACGTGTTCTTCGACGGCGCCGACCTGACCGGGGTCGCGAGCACCAAAGACATAAGCCCAGGCGGCCTCTACATGAACACGCGGTCGGAGCTGCCGGAGGGCGCCGCGTTGACCTTGCGCATCCCCCTCGAAGGGCGCGACGTGGTCTGCAACGGCGAGGTCGTCTATAGCAACCCCGGCCGCGGCGTGGGCGTCACCTTCCAGGGGCTATCCGACGAAGACCGCGCCGCGATAGAGCGCGTAGTGGCGAAGGGCTGAGCGGCGCGGAGCCGGCAGCCTCACAGGGGGAATACGAGATGACTCCAGAACGCTACACACTCGGCATCGAGGAGGAGTTCCACATCGTTGACCCGCAGACGCGGGAGCTGCGCTCGCGCGTGACCGAGATACTGGAGGAGGGGACTACGATCCTCGGCGAGCAGCTCAAGCCCGAGATGATCCAGTCGCAGATAGAGGTCGGCACCAACATCTGCGCCAACATCGAGGAGGCGCGCACCGACATCACGCGACTGCGCTCAGTCATCTCCGGCCTCGCGCGCTCGAAGGGGCTCGAAATAGTCGCCGCCTCCACGCACCCCATCTCGCACTGGCGCGACCAGCAGATCTTCAACGACGCGCGCTACAAGCTCCTCATTGACGAGCTTCAGATGGTCGCGAGCTCGCTGCTCATCTGCGGCATGCACGTCCACGTCGGCATCCCCGACCGCGAGCGGCAGGTTCACATAATGAACGCCACGCGCTACTTCCTGCCGCACGTCCTGGCGCTCTCGACCTCTTCGCCCTTCTGGCTCGGCTTCAACACGGGTCTGAAGTCCTACCGCTCAGAGGTCTTCAAGAAGTTCCCGCGCACCGACATCCCCGACCACTTCGATTCCTATGACGCCTTCGAGCGCTACGTCAGCCTGCTCGTCAAGACCGGCTGCATAGACAACGGCAAGAAAATCTGGTGGGACGTTCGGCCGCACCCCTTCTTCCCGACCTTGGAGTTCCGCGTCTGCGACATACCGACGCGCATAGACGACACGGTAGCAATCTCCGCCCTCATCCAGGCCATCGTCGCCAAGCTCGACCGCCTGATAGACAAGAACCTCGGCTTCCGGCTCTACCGCCGCGCGCTGATACAGGAGAACAAGTGGCGCGCCGTTCGCTACGGGCTCGGCGGCAAGCTGATAGACTTCGGCAAGCAGAAGGAAGTCCCCGTGTGCGACCTCATACGCGAGCTTCTGGAGTTCGTGGACGACGTGCTCGACGACCTCGGCTCGCGCCGCGAGGTCGAGCACATCAACACGATTCTGGATCGCGGCAC
>DASPKR010000092.1:0-11627 GCA_035627975.1 Pyrinomonadaceae bacterium
AGCACGCCGTCGCCGCCCGGCTCGGCCGCAGCGCCCCCGCCCTTGTCGCCTGAGGCGACGAGATGGCTCGGCGCCGTCGCCTCGCCCGGCGGGCTCGGCGCGCTCGGGGGGCTCGCCACCTGGTTGACGATGGCGCCCACCTCCTGCCGAGAGCTTTCGAGCGACTGGCCCTGTAGCTCGCGCGCCTTCGCCAACTCCCTCTCGGCCTCCTCGCGCCGCCCCGACTTCAGAAGGATGCGGCCCAGAAGGAAGTGCGCGCGCTTGACCTGGAAGCTCTGCTGCGACACGTCGGTCGTCAACTCGACGGCGCGGCGAAGAGTCTTCTCGGCGGCGGGGTCGTTCAGCTCCGCCTGCGACTGACCGAGGTAGAGGTGCGCGTCGCCCGACTCGGGCTTGAGCCGCACGGCCTCCGAAAGGTGGCGGACGGCTTTGGCGTGGTCGCCGTCGCCCGCCGCGAGGACGCCGGCGAAGAACTGCGCGTAGAAGTCCTGCGGGCTCTGACGGGCTTCGCGCTCGAAGCCTTCGGCGGCCTCCTTCAGCCGCTCGCTCCCGCCCTCGCGGAGGATGACGTAGGCGAGGTAGAAGTGGGCGCGCGGGGCCTTCGGGTCAACGGCGATGGCGCGGCGGAACTGCGCCTCGGCCTCCGCGGGGTAGCCCGTCTCCTGATAGGCGCGGCCGAAGAGGACGTGCGCCTGCGCGCTGCCCCCGAGCGCGGCCTGCATCTCCTCGAAGAGCAGCTTGGCGCGGTCGAGCTGCCTAAGCCGCAGGTAGGTCATGCCGAGCGTGTAGGCCGCGTCGAGGTCGGGCTCTAACACGACGGCCCGCTCGAGCTCCGCGCGGGCGGCGGCGTAGTCGGCCTTCATGTAAAGGAGCTTGCCGAGGACATGGCGGGCGCGCGCGTTCTTCTCGTCGAGCCCGAGCGCGGCGCGGGCCTCGGCGACCGCCGCGTCAACTTCGAGCAGGCGCATGTGCGCGATGGCGAGGTCGGTGCGGGCGCGCGCGTCCTCGCGCGCGGCGAGCGACTCCCTGAGCAGGCGGACTGCCGCCTGTAGCTGCCGCTCGCGGATGGCGATTGCGCCGAGGCGCGCGAGCGCTATCCCGGCGACGGCGCGGTTCTCCGCGCCCGCGCGCGCGAGGTCGCCCGAGAGCTGGAAAGTCTCCGCGGCGCTGAGGTGGCGCGCCAGCTCGTCCGGCGTGGGGCGCGGCCGCGCACCGCCCCCCCCGTCCTGGCCCGCCGCGGCGGGCGGCCAGGGGGCGGCGACGAGCAGCGCGAGGCAGAAGAGCTTGCGGGCGAGCATAGTCGTAAGTCGTGAAAAAGAAGCTGTCAGCCATCAGCGGTCAGCAATCAGCAAAAGCAAAACTGAAAGTTGATAACTGAAAGCTGATAGCTGACGTCTGATTGCTGATTGCTTCAAACGATGCCGAAGGGAGGCGCGGACATAATAACAGGGAGGCAAAGCTGACAGTCAAGCTTTGCCTCCCCGCCCGCCCGGAGTCTTGATCAGTTGAAGGTCAGAAGACCAGCTTGAGCGCGTACTGTATCTCGCGCGGGCCGCGCGTCGTGCCCGACCTGCCGAAGCCGCCGTTGCGTGTGAACCCCGTGATGACGCGGTTGGTCGGGCTGCAAGGGGTGAGACCGCAGACGACGGGGTTGCCACCGGCGTTGACGAACATGTTGTTCTGAAGGCTGTCGGCGCGGAACTGCGTGTGGTTGAAGGCGTTGAAAAACTCGAGCCTGAACTGCACGCGGGCCGCCTCGCCGAACGTCCCCTTGAGCCAGGAGGGGGTGAAGTTCTTGTAGAACGACATGTCCACGTTGTTGATGCCGGGGCCGAGGCACGAGCCGCGCGAGGCGTCGCCCGGCTCGCCGATGACCGCCCCGACCAGCGTGAAGGCTTCGGGGTTGATGATCTGCTCGGGGTCACCGCCGCTCGGGCGGCACGGGACGCCAGGCGCGCGGTTCGGCCGCACGTTGGACTGGCTCGTGCCCGTCCCGGCTAAGCCGCCCTGCTGGAGGTTCGAGATGCTGCCGTTGGCCACGCGCGGCGTGATGGCCGAGCCGGAGCTTGCCGTGTAGATGGTGGCGAACTCCCAGCCGCCGAGGGCGCTGCGGACGAAGCCGTTCGAGCCCTTGAAGGTCGGCAGGTACATGACGGTGTTGAGCACGAAGATGTGCGGGCGGTGGATGCCGGTGTTGCCGCGGTCGATGCGCCCGTCGTAGGTGTCGGTGCGCGTGTTGACGCTCGCGCCGCCGCTGGAGTCGTCGAGGGGGGCGTCGCCGATGGAGTGCGACCACGTGTATGCGGCCTGGAGCTGTGACCTGCCGAAGAGCCGCGTCTTGAACATGGTCTGCATCGAGTGGTAGTCGGCCGTCCCGGCGCGCGCGAAGCCGACGATGAAGCCGAAGTTGCGCGCGGGGCGGAGGTTGTTGACGCAGCCGCCGTCGGGGCAGAAGGCCGCCGCGACGCGGTTCTGCGGCAGCACCTGGTTGACGTCGTAGCTGATCAGCTGGTGGAGCGCGCGGTTGCCCACGTAGCCCACTTCGAGCACGGCGTCCTTCCAGAGCTCCTGGTCAACGGTCAGGTTCCATTGCCAAGTGTTAGGCAGCAGCGCGCTCGGGTCTTGCGAGCGCGAGGGCGCGCCGCCCGGCGGGCCGGAGACGACGAAGGTGCCGGGGCCGTTGTCGTCGAGCGTGCGCTCGCCGCCTATGCCGAGGGCGAATGGGGCGTTCGCCACCATGCCGAGGGCGATGCTGACGCGCTCGCGTTGGAAGAACTGGCCGAGGCCGGCGCGTATGGCCGTCTTGCCGTTGCCGAACGGGTCCCACGCCAGCCCGAGGCGCGGGGCGATGGCGTTCTTGTCGTTCTCGCGCAGCGCGCGGTTGACGCCCTCGCGCGGCGTGCTCTGGCCGGGGATGCCGGCGCAGGGGTTCGTGCCCGGCGGGACGACGAGGCCGTTACAGAAGTCCGAGGGCGGCCGCGTCGGGTCGTAGAACCGCAGGTCGAAGGAGGACATGCGGTCTTCGGCGTCGAACGGCTCGGGGAAGTAGGAGTAGCGCGTGCCCAGCTCGAGCGTCAGGTTGGGCCTGACCTTCCAGGTGTCGCCGAAGTAGAGCTCGAAGTTGCGGTAGCGCGTGAGCGCCACGGGCTGCGTGCTGGTCTCGGCGAAGCCGAAGCGGCTGCCGCGCGTCAGGATGTCGGCCAGGTAGTTGCCGGAGTTGTTGGCGCAGCAGGCGCCCCAGAACTGCGGCGACTCGGAGGCCGCCGCCCCTAGCGAGTCCTCGTCCTTCGAGGCGCGGTCGTAGAGGAAGCCGAGCTTGAAGGTCTGGTTGCCCTTGACCTTCGAGAAGTCGTCGCGGAACGAGTAGATGTCGAGCGCGTTCTTCCAGGGGGCCGCCGTCCAGAGGTCGGGGCCGAAGTTGCTGCCGTAGGGCGCGATGCCGCCCCAGAAGGTCGGGTGGGCGCGCTGGCCCTCGTTGAGCTTGATGCTCTCGGGGAAGAAGCCGGGGATGAGGGTCGAGAGACTCTCGTTGATGTCGCCGCCGAGCTCGGGCGTGATGTTGATGCGGTTGGCCGAGTAGGAGAACTGCACCTCGTTGACGGCCTCGCCGCCGATGGTCGAGCTCAGTTTGATGGCGGCCTGGCGCGAGGGCTGCTGCCAACTGCTCTCGACGCCGGGGAAGGCGTCGTCGCCCCACAGCCCGGCGTTGAAGAGGATGGGGGCGGGGTTCTCCCAGTGGTCTTGCGTGTAGCGCCCGAAGAGGCGGTGGTTGTTGTTGACCTTCAGGTCTATGCGGACGTTCTCCTCGCGGAAGTCAATGGGCGAGTTCGTGGACTCGCGCCAGTTGTTGCAGTCGTTCGGGCTGGGGATGTTCGGCTCGGGGTAGACGTTGACGAGCGCCAGGCCCGCCGGGCTGAGGCTGGCCTGCGGGATGACCTGTGTGTCGGAGCCGGGCCGGCCGTTGCCGATGGCCGGGCCGCTGCAGCGCTGCCCGTTGGGCGCGAAGCGCGGCTGGCTGAAGTCGCCGCGCCGCTCGGCCAGGGTCGGGACGCTGCCGAAGCGCGTCTGCCCGCGGATCTCCTTGTTGAACTCCTGCGAGTAGAAGAAGAAGAGCCTGTCCTTGATGATGGGGCCGCCGATGGAGCCGCCGAAGTCGTTGCGGCGCAGCTTGTCCTTGCGGCCCCCGACCTTGTTGGCGAAGTAGTCGGCGGCGTTCAGGGCGTCGTTGCGCCCGAAGTAGAAGAGGCTGCCGTGGAAGGCGTTCTCGCCGCCGCGCGTGACGATGGAGATGATCGCGCCCGAAGCCTGCCCGTACTCGGGGCTGAAGCTGTTGCGAAGCATCGTGAACTCGCCGATGGCCTCGATGGACGGGTAGAGCAGTATGGTGCGGTTCGAGCCGGTGTCGTTGTTGTTGGCGCCGTCTATGAGGAAGAGGTTGCTCTGCGTGGTGTTGCCGTTGACGGAGAAGTCAACGCCCGAGAAGAGGCCCTTGTTCTTGCTGTCGAAGTTCGCGGCGGGAGAGACGCCCGGCTGTAGCTGCGTGAGCTGCACGAAGCTGCGGCCGTTCAGGGGCAGCTCCCTCACCTGCTCGCCCGTGACCACGTCGCCCAGCGCGCCCGTCTCCTGCTGAATCTGCACGTCGCTGGCGACGATGTTGACCGTCTCGCCTACCTGCCCGACCTCCATCGTCAAGTCCTGACGGGTCGTCGTCGCGACGTTGACCGTCAGGTTCTCGACGATCGCCTCCTTGAAGCCCGTCTTGGTCGCCGTGATGCGGTAGGTGCCGCTCGGCAGGTCGGGGACGGAGTAGATGCCGTCCTGATTGGTGTTGACCTCGCGGCGGAGGTTCGTCCCGACCTGCGTGACGACGATGGCAGTGTCGGGCAGCGCCGCGCCGTTCGGGTCAACGACCGACCCCGTTATCTGCCCCGAAGACTTCTGCGCGCTCGCCGGGGCGGCCGCCCCCGCCAGGAGCGCCAGCAGCAGGCAGAGCGCCAGCGCGCCCCGCACGGGCGCCTGACTCCGGCACGTAGTCGCCTCACTCATGTCCGTATCCTCCATCGGGACTTTGGTTCGCCGCGGGGAGCGTCCGACACCCTCGCTCTCGATAGCACCTAAGAAAGCTTGGCGGAAAGGAAAGTAAATACAGAAGCTAAGGCCGGGGCGCAGTTTAAGCCACGCGACGCCTCGGCCGCAGTTACCGCGCGTATAACACGGTGAATTATCTCTATTCGCCCGCATAACATGCCCGGCCGGGGACTGTTACATCGGGGATGTAACTTCGTTACATCGCCAAAGGCCCGCAAACCGGGCCTGCGGCGCGGCCTCGGCCCGTATGCGCGGGGCCGTACGGTTGTTGAAAACGGTTCGCGGGTTTATAATCCGGCGCGTCAGCGACCGGGATTGCCAGCCTTTGTTTTGACACACAACAATTTCAGGGCCCGACAGAGCGCGGGGGGCCGCTAGCTCCGCCGCGCCTAAACGCTTCGCTCGCCCAGCGCTCTCACAACTGACGCTATGGAGTTGCAGAAGGAACAGAAGCTCGCGCAACTCGAAAGGGTTCTCAACAGCCGCGCGCTGCAAAACTCGGAGAGCCTGAAGGCGTTCCTGCGCTTCGTCGTCGAGAAGACGGTCGAGGAGGGCGAGGTGCAGCTCAAAGAGT
The DNA here is from genome assembly GCA_035627975.1 of Pyrinomonadaceae bacterium. Lineage (GTDB taxonomy): Bacteria > Acidobacteriota > Blastocatellia > Pyrinomonadales > Pyrinomonadaceae > QHXN01. The sequence goes on from DASPKR010000092.1 coordinate 5,663, forward strand.
ACGTCATCGCCACGGAGGTCTTCGGCCGCAACAGCGACTACGACTCGCGCATTGACTCCGTGGTGCGCGTGCAGGCCGGCCGCCTGCGCGCGAAGCTTCAGGAGTACTACGCCACCGAAGGCAAGGCCGACCGGATCGTTATTGACCTCCCGAAAGGCCACTACCACCCCGTCTTCACGCACGCCGGCGACCACGGCCACGAGCCGGCGACGACGGCCGCAGCCGTCCACACCTCGGAAGCGGGCGCGAACGGCCACGCCCCCGCGGGCCACGCGCCAGATGCGCTGACGAGCACAGAGACGGCCGCGCCGGGCGTCGTGCGCCGCGTGCCACTGCTACTCGGCTTCGTCATCGCGCTGCTGTGCGTCTCGGTCGCGGGGCTCGCCGTCTGGAACCGGGAGCTGCGGCGGCAGGCCGAGGCCGCGCGCGCGAGGCCCTCCGACTCCGCGGAGTTCAGGGCCGTCTGGGGCGCGATCATGAGCGACCCCGAGCCGCCGCTCCTCGTCTTGAGCAACCCGGCCGTCTATCGCTTCATAAACAGGTCAGACCCCGAGCCGCTGACGCAGCGCGCCCTGCGGCTGAGCCCGGAGCAGACGCAGGCGCTCCTGGAAGCCCCTGAGTTCAAGGGGCAGTACCCGCAGTACGCGGGCCAGCCGCCGCAGCTCATCCCCTCGCTCGGCATGTACACGGGGATGGGCGAGGCCATAGGGCTCTACCGCCTGACTGACCTCTTCCGCTCTGCGGGGCGCGACATAATGCTCAAGCAGAGCCGCTTCGTCAGCGCCTCCGACCTCAAGTACAAGAACGTCATCCTGCTCGGCAGCATCTACGTCAACGAGTGGACTCGCAAGCTCCCCGCGGGCGAGCGCTTCGCCTACACCTTCTCCGCGACCATCGAGAACCGCGACCCGCGGCCGGGCGAGGAGCCGCTTTACAAGCCGGAGTTCGACCCGCAGACGGGCGAGCTGAGGGTTGACTACGCGCTCGTCACCGTCAAGCCGAACGTCTCGGGCGAGCACGCCGTGATGACGCTCGCCGGCATATACAGCGAAGGCACCGAGGCAGCGGCCGAGTTCGTCACCACGCGCAACCACCTCGCAGTCCTCGCCCAGCGCCTGAACGAGTCGGGCGGCGCGGCCGGCCCGCCCAGGTACTACCAGGCGCTCCTTAGAGTCGGCGTCGAGAACGGCACGCCGACCACCATCACGCTAGTCGCGCTGCACACTCTCGGCAAGCCCGGCGAGTGAGCGCGGCGAGGAGGCGCGGCCCATGCACAAACGGCTTCTGCTCGCGGCGACACTCGCGGCGGCCACAACTCTTCTGTCCCCATCAGCTGCCGTCTCACAGACGCAGGGGCCGCCCACCGGGGCCATCGGCGACAAGAACCTGCGCAACGAGGCCGACCCGGCCCGCACCCGCTCGAACGAGCTCGACCGCATCAAGCGCGACGCCGACAAGCCCGCCGAGAAGGCCGCGCCGAGCTTCCCGCAGATAAAGGAAGACTTCGAGCGCATACAGCTCATCAACAGCGAAGTCCTACAGGCCGCCCCGCGGCCCGACTACAAGCGCATCGCCGACGCGGCCGCCGAGATAAAGAAGCGCGCCTCGCGCCTGAGCGCCAACCTCTTCCCGCCCGAGGCGGAGAAGCAGTCGAAGGCCAGGAAGGGCGCGGAGGCGGAAGAGCCGCAGGAGCTCAAGGCTCTTTTGGCCGCCGTGGACGGCGCCATCATCAGCTTCGTCAACAACCCCGTCTTCCAGAACACGAAGGTCGTCAACCCCGAAGACTCGGCGCGTGCCAGGGGCGACCTCGAAAGGGTAGTCAAGCTGAGCGGCAAACTGAGCAAGGAGGCCGACAGGCTGAGTAAGTCCGCCGTCCAGGAGTAATTGCTGATTGCAGGATGAAGGGAGAGGGTTGACGACAGCGCTACCGTCGTCAACCCTCTCCGCTTTTCTAATCCGCAATCGTCAGAACGTCAGCCCGAAGCCGTAAGGGAAGAGCGGGTTGTAGGCGCGGTCGCCGACGTTGACGGGGATTTGAGACATCGAGCGCGGCCAGGAGAATGAGAGTTTCCCCGTCGGCCTGAAGTCGCCGAAGAGCACGTCGGCGACGCCCTGCCCCTCAGTCCCCGGAAGCCACGCCGCAAGGAAAGCGTCCGCCGCCCGCAGCGCCTCGTTGACTATCAGCGGCCGCCCCGAGACGAGCACGACCACGACGGGGACGCCCGCCCGCTTCGCGTTCGAGACGGCCGCCGCGTCCTCGGCGTCCAGAGAGAGGTCTTCCCTGTCGCCCAGCATCTCCGCGTAGGGCTTCTCGCCCACTACCACCACGCACACGTCCGCGCCGCCCGCCCCCTCGCCGTCCTTCGAGTAGGTCACGCGCGTCGAGCGCGAGACCGCTCCCCGTATGGCCTTGAGGATCGTCGTGCCGCCGGTCGTCACCTCGCCGCTCGCGCCCTGCCACGCTATCGTCCATCCGCCGCACTGGTTGCCTATGTCGTCGGCGCTCTTGCCGGCGACGTGCACGCGCCTGAGGTTCTTCGAGAGCGGCAGCGCCCGCCCCTCGTTCTTCAGGAGCACCACGGACTCGCGCACGCACTCGCGCGCGACCCTGCGGTGCTCGGCCGAGCCGAAACTGCGGTGCAGCCTCCTGTCCGCCATGTGCGAACGGCCCGCGCCCATCAACCCCATGGCGAACTTGACGCGCAGTATGCGCCGCACGGCGTCGTCTATGCGCGACCGCGGGACTCGGCCCTCGCGCACAAGCTCAGTGAGCAGCGAGTAAAGCTCCCGGTACTTGTTCGGCACCATGAACATGTCCATGCCGGCGTTGACCGACTGCTCTATCTGGCTCTTGTAGTCGCCCGGCAGCTCGTCTATGGCGTCGTAGTCGGAGATGAGGAACCCGTCGAAGCCCATCTCCTGCTTGAGAATCTCGGTGAGCAGCCGGCGGCTGCCCGAGCACTTGACGCCGTTCCAGCTGCTGTAAGAAGGCATGATCGAGCCGACGCCCGCGCGTATGGCCGAGACGTAGCCCTGCATGTGCACGCGGCGCAGCTCGCGCTCGGTGAGGCGCACGTCGCCGCGGTCGAACGGCCAGCGCTCGCTCGACCCCGGCGCCTTCGGGATGCCCGTGCCGTAGAGAGTGCCGCCGTCGCCCGCGAAGTGCTTGGCGCAGGCGAGGACGCTCAAAGGGTCGGAGAGGTCTTCGCCCTGGAAGCCCCGGACGGCGGCGGCGCCGAGCTGGCGCGCAAGCTCGGGCGACTCGCCGAAGCCCTCATACGTCCTGCCCCAGCGCTCGTCGCGCGGGACGGCGACGCAGGGCGCGAACGTCCAGTTGATGCCCGTGGCGCGCACCTCCTCGGCCGTGACGCGCGCGGCCCTCTCGACCAGGCGCGGGTTGCGCGTGCAGCCCAGGCCGATGTTGTGCGGGAAGACGACGGCGCCGATGACGTTGTTGTGGCCGTGCACGGCGTCCACGCCGTAGAGGAGCGGGACGCGCAGCCGCGTCCTGAGGGCGCGGGACTGGTAGCCGTCGTACATGTCAGTCCAGTCTTCGAGCCGGTTGCCGGTCTTCGGGTCTGCGTTGCCGCCGCTCAGGAGCGAGCCGAGGAAGTAGCGCTCAACGTCGGAGTCGTCCTTAAGGCCGGTTATCTCGGCCTGAACCATCTGCCCGATCTTCTCTTCGAGCGTCATGCTGGCGAGTATCGGCCGCACGCGCGCGTCGAAGGAGCGCAGCAGCCTCGGCCCGCCCGCCGAGCGGCGGCGCGCGCCGCGCCCCTGCGCGCTCCCGTCGTCGGGGAGGCCTAGGCCCGCGGCTGCTGCGGCCGAACAGATTATGAAGTCGCGGCGCGTTATTTTTTTCGTCATAAAAGGAGCCGGTCGCCTCGAGGGGTCGAAGATTTTTCGCAGAGCGTGCAGGCCGTGAGGGAGTTGCGGGCGCGCGCGACGCACCCGGGGAGGGCTGGCCCTCCTCCCCGTCCGCCGGCGCAGTCGCGCGCCTCCGCAGCGCGGCCGCTCGGCCCTCGCCCTGCCGAACAGGGTGGCCCACTCCGAGGGCCTGCGGCGCCTTGAAGCCACACTTGTACGACGGCGCCCGCCTGAAACGTAAGTGACAAACGGTTAACTGGGACGTGAGACACGTCCGCGCGGGGCTTTCGCGCTCAGTCGTCGGCTGGAGGTTTTGAAGAGCGTAGGCGCTTGACGCGCGAGCGGCGCGCTTTGGCTTCGAGCGTGCGCTGCTTCGAGGCGCGCGTCGGGCGCGTGGGGACGCGCGGGGCGCGGCGGCGGGTGAGGCGCGCGAACTCCTCGCGCAGCTTGCGCAGGCAGTTCAACTTGTTCCTGTGCTGGCTGCGCGCCTCGCGGGAGGTTACGACAATACCCGTAGGCGTGTGCCGGAGCCGCACGCCCGTCTCGACCTTGTTGACGTGCTGGCCGCCGGGGCCGCCCGAGCGGAAGGTCTCGACCTCGCACTCGCGCAGCAAGTCTTCGTCAGACTCCGGCAGCGCCTTCATCCGTGCATCTTGAAAGGCCCGCCCCGCGGCTCGGGCTCCATGTCGGGGCGCGCGGAGTCCTGCACGACCTCGTGCATCTCGAGCGCGTTCGGCCCCGAGAAAGCCTCGCGCGGGAGCGTCCCCGATTGCGCGTGGCCTTTGGTGAAGGCGTCGGAGCGCACCCAGTTGAGGAAGTCCTGCCTGCTCTGCCAGACGGTGAAGACGACGTAGGGGTCGCCCTCGTTGACGGGCCGGAGCACCATGTTCGAGACGAAGCCCGGCATCCTGTCCACGAGCCCCGCGCGCTCGCGGAAGCGCGCCTCGAAGGCTTCGCCGTACTCGGGCCTGACGTATATGCGGTTCGCGACGGTTATCAAAACGCGCTCACTCTCCTTTATGAATTACAGCAGCGTCGGGTTGACGACGGGCGCGAGGTGGCCGCCCACTCGGCGCACGCGCGCGGCGAAGTCGGACGTGCCGCCGGGGCCGTCGCCCGTGGGCTTCTCGTCCCAGACGAGTATGGCGTAGAGGTTGCGGGGGTCGTCGGCCTCGGCGCGCGCGACGTTTATCATCCAGACGTTCGTGCGCGCGAACACGCACGAGCCTTCCGGCGCCGGCCCGAGCCTCTCGGGCTGCCAGAACGTGCGCACGCCCTCGCGCGCGAGAAGGTCGCGGTAGCGCCGCTCCCAGTCGCCCTCGGCGCCGCGCACGGACTCTTCCAGGAACTCTTCATCGGGGAGTGCGATGAAGAGCCAAACCTCAGCGCCGCGCGCGCGGCAGGCTTCGGCAAAGAGCAGGTCGCCGCCGCGCGCCGCGCTCGATATGGCGAGGTCGCCCGCGCCCACGCCCCACTCATCCAACTGCGCCTCGATCCTCCCGCGCACGGCCGGCTCCTTGCGCGCGGGGAAGCGCTCCCGCGCGCGCCCCGGCGCGTCCGTCATGTGGCCGCTGAAGACGAGAACCTTGCCGAAGCGCGCGCCCGATTCCTGCCCGACGGCAGCGCGCCGCAACTCTTCCAGGCGCTCGCGAGCGCCGTGCCGCGACGCGTCGAGCGCGACTAGCTCTCCGAGCACCGCGCGCGCCGCCACGAAACGGCGCAGGCGTGCGAGCTCTTCGGCCGCCTCCCGCAGGAGGTCTGCGCGGGCCGCGGGCGATGTCGCCTCCTCCGCGAGCGTGAGCAGGTCGCCCGCCCGCCCTTCGGCCGCGCGACCGTCCTGCGATTCATTTTCACTCTGCATGGCTTTTAATCAGTTTAGCGTTGAGGCGTGAGCCGAACTTTACCACAGAGTCGAGGGCAGGGCTCGGAGAAAGTCAATCCGGCCCACTCCCCCGACAGGCCGGCAGAATTGACACCGCACCGCGCACGCCTTAATCTCCTCCGTGTCGGCCGAAGCCGGCGGCCCGCCCGTCCCCGACTCGCAACGGCCCACGCCGCGGAATTTTTCCGGAACGATAATTCCCTTCACGTAAACACC
>DASPKR010000093.1:0-11522 GCA_035627975.1 Pyrinomonadaceae bacterium
GAACGGCACGCGCGTCGCTATCAGCAGGAGCGCGTTGACGCTGCTCAGCAGCGCGACGACCGTCAGCGCGCGCACGAGTGTGTCGCCGCGCGGCCCGAACAGCTCGGAGGCGGCCTCGCCCGCCGCAAGCTCAGCGCCCGCCAGGCGCGCGACGGGCAGGACGTAGAGCAGAGCGAGGTTGAACAGGAGGTATATGAGGGCGACCAGGAGTACGCCGCCGAACATCGAGCGCGGGATGTCGCGCGCCGGGTCGGCGACCTCCTCGGAGAAATATATGACGCCCGTCCAGCCGTCGTATGTGTATATGACCGATTGCAGCGCGAGCGTCACCGCGAGCAGCGTCACGGCGCCCGCGCCCGCGCCGGCCCGCGCCTCTTCCGCTCCGCCGAGCGCGCCGCCCCCGCCGAGGGCGAAGCACGCCGCGATGACGGCGACGAAGGCGAGCGCCTTCATCAGGCTCGTCAGCGTCTGCGCGCGGCTGCCCCAGCGCACGCCGCGCCACTGCAAGAGCGCGAAGCCGAGCGTCACGGCCGAGGCGACCGCCGCGGCGCGGCCCGAGAGCGCGGGCAGGAGCGCGCCAGCGTACTCGCCTATCACGATGGCGACGGCCGCGACCGACCCGCACGTCGAGACCCAATCGCTCCAGCCGACGACGAAGCCCGCGTAGCCGCCGAACGCCCGGCGCGCGAAGACGTACTGCCCGCCCGAGCGCGGCATCATCGTCGCAAGCTCGGCCAGCGAGTTCGCGCCCAGCAGCGCGTAGGCCGCGCCCGCGGCCCACACGCCGAGTATCGCCCACGCGCCGGGCAGTTGCGCCGCGACCTCGCCGGGCGTGCGGAGGATGCCGGCGCCGATTGTGTTGCCCACCGTAACTGCCAGCCCGAACGTGAGGCCCAGCACGCGCAGCAGCCGCGCCCCGCCGCCCGCGCCTTTTGAGCCCATCCTTCTCTCCTCAGCGCCTGCCCTGCGAGGGGAAGGGCGCGGCGAGCCAGGACTGGTAGTTGCGCCGCTGCTCTTCGGTCGGCTCCGCGACGGGGACGATGCGGTACGCGGCGTCTGCGCGCGAGCCGAGCTTGACGGTGAAGGTGCGAAGCTCGTCCTCGCGGAAGACCGTGAGCGCGAGCGTGTCGCCCGGTCGCTTGTCGCGGAGTCGCGCGTCGAGGAAGGCGCGCGTGGCGCGGTAGCCGTCAACCGCCACAATCTGGTCGTCGGCGTTTATGCCCTGCTCGTATGCTGGCGTCCCCGCGGGGACGTTGCGGACTAGAAGTCGCCCGCCCTCCTCGGCGAGCGTCGCGCCGAGGAAGGCCCCGGCGGCCGCGCGCCCGGCCGGCTCGCCCGCGCCCGTCGTGTCTAAACGCAGGCCGACGGCGGCGAGCGCCGGGTCGTAGTCGAGCTCTTCGCGCCCTGCGACGTAGCGGCGGAAGAACTCTTCGAGCCCGGAGCCGGCCGCGCGCTCGGCCGCGCGACGGAAGTCCTCGGGCGTGTAGTTGCGGTTCTTCTTCGCGAACTCCTCGTAGAGGTAACGCATCACGTCGTCGAGCGAGCGCGAGCCCTTCGAGCGGCGGCGGATTTCGAGGTCGAGCAGCATACCGACTATCGCGCCTTTGTCGTAGTAGGAGACGGCCGAGTTCACGGTGTTCTCGTCGGGCCGGTAATACTTTATCCACGCGTCGAAGCTCGCCTCTTCGAGGCTCTGCTCAAGCCTTCCCGGCGTCTCCTGCAAAGCCTGAATGGATCGCGCCGCGATGCCGAGATAATCCTTGTCCGTCATCAGCCCGGCGCGGCGCACGAGCAGGTCTTCGTAGTAGCTCGTCAGCCCCTCTGCGGCCCAAAGCAGCCGCGTGTAGTTCTCGCGCGTGTAGTCGAAGGGGCCGAGCGCGTCCGGGCGTATGCGCTTGACGTTCCAGAGGTGGAAGAACTCGTGCGCGACGAGCTTGTAAAGGTCCCGGAGGTCTGCATCGGCGGAGAAGCCGAAGCGGCGCCATGTGAGCAGCGTCGAGTTCAGGTGCTCCAGGCCGCCGCCGCCAGTCGGCCCGAGCGAGATGAGGAACGTGTAGTCGCGGTAAGGCACGTCGCCCATCAGCTCGACCGCGGCCTCAACGACGCGCTTGAAGTCGCGGCGCAGGCGCTCGGCGTCGTAGTTGCCCTCACCGTCCAAAACTATCCGGTGCGGGACGCCGCGCACGTCGAAGCTGATGGTGCGGAGGTTGCCGGCGAGGAAGGGCGAGTCGTAGAGCACGTCGAAGTTCTCCGCGCGGAACAGGTTCGGCTCGCCGCCCGGCGCCGCCGGGAGCCCCGTCGCCACCGTCCAGCCGCCGAAGGGGACGACCCTGAGCGTCGAGGGCGCCTGGAGGTGGCCCGACGGGTACATCAGAAGCGCCGCGTTGTTCCAGAGTGCGCCGCGGTCGTCCAGCTCGTTCGTGCGCACCGAGCGCTCGTTGGAATAGACCTTGTAGCGCACGCGCACTTCGCGCAAGCCCGGCTTCTCGACGCGCCACGTGCTCTTGTCGGTCTTTCGCCACGCGAGCATGTGGCCGGCGATGCCGGCGGTCGCATCGAAGTCCTGCACGTGGCGGGCGAACTCGCGCACGAGGTAGGAGCCGGGCGTCCAGACGGGCATGACGAGCTCGACCGACGCGGGCGCCGAGCCCGGACGGTAGCGCAGCCACATCTCGACTTCGAGCAGGTGCGTGTGCGGTCGCGGCATCGAGACCGTGTAGGAGATTTCCGGGGCCGGCCGCGCCGCCGAGCCCGCGGCGCCGCCCTGCGCTCGCGGCGAGAGGCGTGCGCCCGTCGAGATGATGATTAGCAGGCACGCCGAGACGGCCAGAGCCCGCGCGCGCGTTTGACGCATCGTTAGCTTCCCTTCGACCGAAATGTTTTCGCGGGAGAGTCTGCCTGAATCTTACAACGAAGCCCGCGCGCCGGGCGAACCGGGCGGGCGCCGCGGCTGCTTCTTCCGTCCCGGCCCAGAGTTGTGTCAAACTCAGTGCATGGCGCGGCGGCCCACGGCTTATTGCCCTCAGGCACGCCGTTCGGGAGGGTTCGAGCGATGGCGATTAGCGTGTGCGGAAGGTGCGGGGCGAAGAACCGCGTGGACGAGAGGGCGGCCGCGGCGGGCAAGCTCCCCGTCTGCGGCAGGTGCGGGGCGAAGCTCGGGGCGCCGGCGCCGGCCGCCGAGCCGCTCTTCGACACGAGCCGCCCCGTCAAGGTCACAGACCAGAGCTTCGAGCGCGACGTTCTGGAAGCCTCGAACAGCCTGCCCGTCATGCTCGACTGCTGGGCCGAGTGGTGCGGCCCGTGCAGGATGGTCGCGCCCGTCTTAGACCAGCTCGCCGCGGAGTCGGCCGGCCGCTACCTCATCGCCAAGCTCGACGTTGACGAGAACCCGCGCACGGCCGCGGCCCTCCGAGTCAATAGCATCCCCACGCTCTTCATCTACCGCGGCGGCCAGCCGGTCGAGCGCATCGTCGGAGCGCAGCCCAAGCACGTCCTCGCCGCCCGCCTCTCCGCACACCTCTGAAATGAAAGACCATCCTACTGCACGTTGACGGCGAGCTGCTGCTTGCCGCATGGCGAGGCGAAGTTGACGACGAAGGGGCCGGCCTTGCCGCTGGTGGACATGACGGTGAAGCGCACGGAGGCTTTGTCGTCGGACGCCGTGCGCGGCTCGGCGAGGACGATGATGTCGGCCCAATTCGGCGTCGAGGGCTGTATGCGCGGGGGCGCCGCGCCCGTGTGGTTCGCGGCCGTGAGCGTGACGGTTGCCCTGCCGCCGTTCGCCTTGACGGCGACGGAAGGCTCGCTGAGCGCGAGCGTGCAGGCGCCCGCGGGAGGCGCAGATTTGCGCGTAGCCTCCTGCGGCCCCGGCGAAGGGGTCGGCTTCGGCTGCTCGGGCGAGGGGGTAGGCGTCGCGGCTTCCGTCTGGGCCGGAGTGGGCGAAGGCCCTACGGCCGCGGCCGGGCTCGGCGCGGGCGCAGGCGGCGCTTCGGGCGAAGGCGAAGGCGTGGGAGTCGGCGGCGGTGAAGGTGAAGGCGAAGGCGACGCCTCCGGTTGGGTGGGCGTCGCCTTCGTCGTCTCTGACGGCGTCGCCGCGGGCTCGCCCGACTTCGCAGGTGACGACTCTGCTGATGCGGAGCCCGTAGCGTCGCTCCTCTTCGTCTCGATGGGCGTCCAGCCCTCCGGCACTTCGGGCGTGGGCTGCGGGCGCGGCGTGGGGCGCGCGCTCGCGGTCGCCGGGGCCGCGAGCGAAGGGTCGAGCAGCTCTTCGAGCCCGCTCGTCGAGCCGTTGTTCAGCCTCTTGTAGAGCGCTTCGATGACGGAGCGGCGCGTCTCGTCGGGGCGCGCCCGGTAGCTCTTGACGTATGCGGCCAGCGCCTCGCGCGCGCTCCCGCTCGCTTCGAGGGCCGCGCCCAGTCGCCACTCGGCGCTGCGCCAGTAGATCGTGCCTTCGGGCAGCACGCTCACCGCGCGCCGCAAGCGCACGACGGCCTCGGCCGTGCGGCCCTGGTTGTACAGGGCCCAGCCGGCAAGCTCCTCTATGCGGCCGCGCATCACGCGCGAAAGCACCTCGGGCTGCACGCCGACGTAGTTGAGCGGCTCGCCCGTCTCGACGACCCTCTGCCGCAGCATGCGCATCTCTTCCGTGCCTGCGAAGAGCGCGATGGGCGCGACCTGCGTCGAGAGCGCCGCGTCCACGCCGCCTATCGCGGCCTCCGCGCGCTCGAGGACGAGCTTGTGGCCCGGCGAGCGCTGCGCGAGGCGGTCGGCGACGTAGAGGTTCCGGTAGGCGCGCATCGCGTCGTCGCCCGACGCGAACTCGCGCGCGGCCTCGGCCGCCGAGTCGTCGAGCGCGCCGTCCGCGGCCGCGGCGCGCGTCGCCTCGTGGAAGGCGAGCAGGCCCTTGAGAGTGCGCGCCTCGGCGGCCTTGCCCGCGCCCTTGAACTGGAAGAGGCCGGCCCGGCGCTCGGGCGCGAGCAGCTCCTCGAAGTCCGCGCCGCGCGCCTCGACGCGGCCCGCAAGGCGCGTGACTATCTGGCCGTTCTCCACTCTGAACGAGCGCGAAAGCTCCTCGGCCGCCTCCTCGTAAAGCCCCGCGGCGGCGAGCGCGACGGCCAGCTCGTAGTCGAGCGTCGGGAAGCTGCCCAGAGAGCGCGCCCGCCTCAGCTCACGCTCGGCGTCGAGCGGGCGCCTGGCCGCGAGCAGGGCGCGCGCGAGCGCCACGCGCGTCCAGACCCAGCGGTAGCGCGGCTCGAGCGCGACGGCGCGCTCGGCGAGCTCGATTGCGCGTGCCGCCTCGCCGTGCGCCGCGTACCAGTAGGACGCGCCTACCAGGAGCGGCAGGTTGCTCGCCTGCTCCATTAGCGCGGCTTCCAGTTCGCGCTCGGCCTCGGCGCGGCGGCCCGCGTCGAAGAGCGAGAGCACGAGCCCGGCGCGCGCGCCCGAGTCCTGCGGCTCAGCGGCGAGCTGCTCGCGGTAGAGCGCGAGCGCCTCCTCGGCCTTGCCCGTCGCGCGCTTGAGGTCCGCGAGGCTGCGGCGCGCGGCTGCCGACTTCGGGTCGAGCTCGAGCGCGCGGGCGTACTCGGCCGCGGCCTCGTCCAGGCGGAGCGAGAATCGGTACGCGGCGCCGAGCGCCTGGTGAGCGGCCGCCATGTCCGGCTGCAAGGCGACGGCCTGCCGCGCGACGCGCTCGGCCTCCTCGGGCCGCTCGGCGCCGAGGTAGAAGGCCGCGACGCTCAGGAGCCGCGGCGCCTTCGAGCTTGCGCGCTCCTCGACGGCGCGCGCAAGCTCGAAGGCGGCCTCGCGCTCGCCGAGCACGTAGAGGTTCGCGGGGAGCTGCGAGACGACCTCGAAGAAGAGCTTGTCGGGCATTTCTGCCGGCGCCTCCAAGACGGCCGCGCGGAACAGCTCGATGCCGCCCGCACGGTCGCTGGAGCGCAGGCGCTCGTCGCCGAGCGCAGCCCGCGCGCTCGTCAGGAGCTCCTGCGCTTTGGGCCTGAGCGGCGACTTTTCGTTGGCCTTCAGGAAGCTTTTGAGCCTCTCGACGCGCTCGGCCGCAGACGCGAGCTTCACGATCTCGGCCAGCTCCGCCTTCAGCGCCTCCTCGCCCGTCGGCTTAGCCGCGGGGCTCGCCTTCGGCTTGGCGGCCGGCGCCTTCGCCTTCGCGGCCTGAGCCCCGGCGCCGGGCTTCTTCTTGGCGGCGGGCGCGGTCGCCTTCGCCTTCGGCTTCGCGGCGGGCGTCTGCTTCTGCCGGCCCGCCTCGGCGGAGCCGGCCGTCGAAAGGATGGTGAGGGCGAAAGCGAAGCAAAGCAGGGCTGTTCTCATAAATCTTTGGCCGTCGAATGAAAGTATCTACCCGCGCGTCGGGACGGCGACAATGATGCGGCCGCCCTCAGGCGTATGGCAAGCTCACCTGATGGCTTCGAGGAGGACGCGGCCGACGGCGTTGCTGGGCGCCTGCACGCCGACGAGGCGCGCGAGCGTGGGCGCTATGTCGGCGGGCGTGGCCGGGTTCGCGTACCGGCCTGGCGCGACGCCCGCGCCCATAATGATTACAGGGACATGCGTGTCGTAGGAGTAGGGCGCGAAGTGGTCGGCCGTGTAGGTGACGACCAGGTTGAACGCCTCCATGACGAGCACGATGTCGCCGCTGCGGCGCGGGTTGAAGCCGTGCAGCGCCCGGCGCGCGACCGGGTCGGCCGGCGAGACCGCGCCGCGCTCAAGCTGCGTGCGCGTGAAGCAGCGCGCCACGCCTCGCACCCTCAGCGCGCCGTCGCACGCGGCGCGCTCGGCCTCCTCGCGCGGCACGCCGTCGCGGCGGAGCGCCTCAAGGTTGAAATAGACGTTCCCGTTCTTCGCCGTGTACTCGAGGAAGTAGTCGTCGCCGCGGTCGCGCGTGTCACCCGCGCGTCGGAAGCGCTCGTTGAGCCCCTCCTTCACTCTGGCGCGCACGTCGCTCTGGCTCACGCGGCGGCCGGGCAGGTTCAGCCCCGCGGCGTGCTCCGGCACGGGGGCGACGCCGTGGTCGGCCGTGAAGGCGACCAGGGTGTTGGCTAGCCCGACGCGGCGGTCAACGAAGTCGAGCAGCTCGGCCACCTGCCCGTCCGTGCGCAGCGTGATGTCCATGACCTCCTGGCTGTAAGGCCCGAAGCGGTGGCCGACGAAGTCGTTCGAGGAGAAGCTGACGGTGAGCACGTCCGTGTCGTCGTCGGCGCCCAGCGACTCGCTGGCTATCGCCTCTTTGGCGAAGGCCACGAGCAGGTCGCTCGCGAACGGCGTGCTCTGCAACTGCTCGAAGTAAGTGTCGCCCGCCGCGGCCGGCAGCATGTGCGGGAAGAGGCTTGAGCTTCGGTCGGCCTTAGCGGGCTTCCACTCCCACTCGGGGTCGTCCGGCCCCGCGCGTCGCAGGTACTCCGCCTCGTTCGGCAGAAGCCTTTCCCAGGCGCGCCCTAGATACTTCTCGGCGGGGCGCGCGGCGTTGAACGCCTCGGCCCACGCGGGCATGCGCGCGAAGTAGTAGTCGGTCGAGACCATCCGGCCCGTATCGGCGCTGTACCAGTAGGCGGCCGAGGCGTGGCGGCCGGCGGGCAGTATGGCGCTCCGGTCTTTGAGCGAGACGCCTATGACTTTCGAGCGGTGGTTGGTGGCGAGCCGCAGCTCGTCGCCGAGCGTGGAGGCCAGCAGGCGCCGCGGCGTGGCGGCGCGCTCCTTCTCGCCGCCGCCGCCGAGTAGCTTCGCGTCGGGGTCTTCGACGTTGTTGACGCGCCGGCCGCCGTCGCCTTTGTCGTTTCGCTCGTACCAGTCGTTGGCGACGATGCCGGTCTCCGCGGGCCACGCGCCCGTCATCATCGTGGCGTGGCCGGGCGCGGTTTCCGTGGGGACGTGGTCGTAGTTGGCGTTAGTCCAAGAGGCGCCGTCGCGGAGCAGTCGCCGGAGGCCGCCCGCGACGAAGAGGTCGCCGAAGCGCTCAAGATAATCATACCGGAACTGGTCAACCGCGATGAGGAGCACGAGCCGCGGCCGCGCTCTCTTCTGCTGTTCAGGGGCCGCCGGCCTCGCCTCCGGGCGCGGCCGCGCGCTGCGGCGCTGCATGGCGCCGCCGGCCGGCGCTAGCGCGAGCAGGAGCGCGGCGAGCAGGAGGTAAGCCTTAGCGCGCGGGCGGCGCGGGCTGTGCGTCTGTGCCATCGTCGTTTTCTTCATAAGGCGCGGCGGAAGCGTTCGCGGTCGGGCTCATGCTGTTCAGGACTTTTGTGGCGGCATGATAACATCGCCGCGCGAGGAGGCGCGAGGCTTTACAGGTTCGGGGGCGACGATTTTGAGCGGCTTCGAGGAAGAGTACGACAGGCTTGTGGCCGAGGCGCAGGAGCGCGCGAGCGCGCGCGGGCGCGGCGACGTGGCCGACTACCTCACGCTGCGCGCCGCCAACGACCGCCTTCGCTCGGGCGCGGTCGAGCGGCTTCTTGAGACCTTCACGGGCCTCGCAGGCGAGCTTAACCGCTCTGGCGCCGCGCTACAGCTCTCGCGCACGGAGGCGCACCGCTTCCGCGTCGGCGCCTCTACGATGGTCGGCACGCGGCTCGTGCTGCGCCGCGGGGTGCGCTCGCTCACCATCGAGGCCGGCTGGCCGCGCTCGCCCCGCGACGGCGTCGTGCGCGGCGGGGGCCTGGCGAGCGCGCGCCTCGCGCACTTCGGCGACCGCGCCTCCGACGAAGAGCTCCTGCTCGTGGCCTCCGCGGGCGGCGAGGAGCCCCGCTGGCTTGTCCTCGACGACAAGGCCGGCGCCCGCACGGAGATGGCCGAAGACCGCGCCCGCCGCCACGTCGCTAAGCTGCTGGCCTAAGTCGTCTCACCTTCAGTAACCAATTATCCGTTTTAAGCCCGGGCCCTCACGATTTGCGGCGCGGCCTGCACGTTTTGGGACGGCGCGCCGCGCACGGTAGGGTTTAACTCCTTCCGCCCCTCCTGCGCGCGCTCGTCGCTTTCGGCGCGTTTTCCCGAAGAGTTCCGCCGCCCGCGCCCAAGCGGCACAGGGCTTGCCCGACCGCCTGTCGGTTATTTGAGCCGCTCGCAATGATCCCCAGACCGACGCGGCGACGATAGACGGGCCGAACCGCCCGCACGCCCTCCCGCAAGTGTCCCCGGCGGTCGCCTTTGAAAACACGAAGGAGACAAGCAAGATGACTGACCGACGTTTCACCGTTCTTACATTCGCCGCCCTCATGCTCGGCTCGCTGCTAGTGCCCGCGGCGGCCAACGCGCAAGGCACCATCTGGGATCGCGTGCGCGAGCGGGCGCGCGAGCGGCGTGAGGAGGAGGTTCGGCGCGGGCGCCGCGACGACGACTACTACCGGCGCGGCCGCGGCGGGCGCATGAGCGACTACGAGCGGCGGGCGCTGCGCGACGTTGCGCGCCGCCTCGAGAGCCGCAGCCGCGACCTCGAGCGCGACGTTGACTACCTGCTCGACCACAGCCGCTACGACGGCTCGCGGCGCGAAGACCGCATCAACTCCGAAGTGCAGGGCTTCCGCCGCGCCGCCGACCGCTTCCAGAACGTAGCCGGCGACAGCCAGGACCTCTACCGCAGCCGCGACGATGCCCAGCGACTCTTCACGGAGGCCGCGCAGGTTGACCGACTGCTGAGCCGCATACGGCTGGACTCGCGCACCTTCAACGACTGGGCGCAGATACGCGCGGACCTCCGCACCGTCGCCGACATTTACGGCATACGCTTCCGCGACTTCGACGACCGCAACTACCGCCGCGACGACGACTTCTACCGCCGCCGCGACCGGGACCGCCACCGCCGTCGCGGCAACAATGACTGGCGGTGGGAGTAAGCAGGCTCTAAACCGTTAACTAAGACGCCGGGCGCGACCGAAGCCCCGGCCGAGACAAAAGTGAATGGCGCGGCACCTTGAGAGCCGCGCCATTCATATTATTGCGCTTGACGAAAGCCACGGGAGCGGGCGCGCCCCTCGGATGTGGCGGGGCCGCCGCGCGCCCACCCACGCTTCGGCGGCCCCGCGGCGCGCCCGGTTCGCCTCCGGCGGGCGCGCCTCGCGGGGCGCACGCGCAAAGAGCGACGCGCGCGCCCCGCTCTTCCGTCACTGCTTGATCTTCCGCGCGAGCAGGCGCGCGACCGTCTCGGCTATGTAAGGCAGGTCGTCGGGCTTTCTGAGGAAGGCGTTCGCCCCGGCCCGTCGCGCCTCCGCCTCGACACGGCTCGCCGTGAGCACGATTATCGGCGTCTGCTGTCTGTGCGCCATCGACCGCGCCTGTCGGGTAAGCTCAATGCCGCTTATGCCCGGGAGCTGGTTGTCGAAGATGAGTAGGTCGTAGCGCTCCGAGCCAGCGAGGCGCTCGAGCGCCGCGAGCCCGTCGGCGCAGACCTCGACCTGCCAGCCTTCGGCCTCGAGCGTCTCGCGGACTGCGTCGGCCACTGGCTCGTCGTCCTCGGCGTGAAGAATCGTGACGAGGCGCGTGTCGGGGCAGTCGCCCTCGCGGAACATGAGGCTGCTGCGGCGCGGCTCGGTCGGGGCGCGCAGCGTCACGAGGCGGTTGTGCCTCCGGCGCAGCATCGAGTCGAGGCTCTGCCGCGAGAGCCCTAGCAACTGCGCCGCGCGCGTAACCACGCCGTCCGCGTCCGTGAGCGCAGCCTCTATCAGCCGTGCCTCGTAGCGCCGCACTGCCTCCATGAAAGAGAAGCCCTCCCAGGTCGCAGGCACCTGCAAGACGCCTGCGGAGTAGAGCACACGCCGCGCGCACGCGAGCAGCCGGTCTTTGTTGCCCGCGTGCCTTGAGCCCGCTAGCAGCCCGTAGGCGCGCTCGAACGTGTCGCTCAGTTCGTGCGGGGCGAGCTTCGAGCCCAACTCTTCCATCAACGTCAGCGCCGCCTGCCCCGCCCCCTCCACGTCGCCCGCGCTCTCCGCCACCTCGACGGCCCGCCCCAGAACCTCCCGCGCTTCGTCTTCTCGGCCTAGCCGCGCCAGCGCCAGCCCCTTTGTCGTCAGAGCCTCAGCCAGCAGCGACTGCTCCCCGCCCCTCTCCAACACCTGCACCGCCGACCGCACCAGCTTCTCCGCCTCGGCCGCCCTCCCCTCCGCCAGAAACACCCTCGCCCGAGTCTCGTCCACCTGCGCTAAGTGGACGTTATCACCCAAGCTCGTTACAAGAGCCTGCGCACGATCAAGATGTTCGTGCGCCTCATCGAACCTGCCAATTGTACTGAAAAGGAACCCGAGATTATTTTCGACGCAACCTTGATAGCGTCTATGCCCTGCCTGCTCGAAATGGTAGCTGGCCGCCGCATACTCAATTAGCGCCCGATCTCTGTAATCAGCACGGCCTTCAATTTGAGCCTGATTTACTAACAAATTCGCGAACCCGTTGTGGAATCTTCCTTTCATCGCATGATTGCGGCTCTTTTCAAATAGAGGCGAAGCTTCCATATAAAGTCTCAACGCATCGTTATGGCGGCCTGCTGACTTTTCAACGATGGCGCTACGAAGCAACACTAATGCTTT
>DASPKR010000094.1:0-2611 GCA_035627975.1 Pyrinomonadaceae bacterium
GCGGCCCTCTCAACTTCCGCGGCGCGGGGCGAAGCGTTGCCGGCCGTGCGCTTCGCCTCGTTCTCGTCCGTTCCCGTGGGGGCCGCTTCCGTCGTGCTCGCGGAGGCGGCGCGGCTGCGGCGCATACGCTCGATGTCTATAACGAGCCTGCCCGACGGAGTCTCAGTCCCGGCGTCGCGGAGCGTCTCGATGGTGGGAGCGCTGAAGCCAGCAGAGTGCTCGAGGCCCAGACGCTCCGCCACCTCGTAAAGCTCGCGGCGGAGCTCGCCCGCGTCCCGCTGCCGCTCCTCCGGCGCTTTGGCCAGCGCGCGGAGCACCAGCGATTCGAGCGCGGGCGGTATCGTCTGCACAAGCTCGCGCGGGGGGCGGGGCGTCTCCGATGAGTGCTTGAGCGCGAGAGCCAGCGGGGTCGCGCCCGTGAACGGCGTCTGCCCCGTCAGCATCTCGTAGAGGATCACGCCGAGCGAGTAAACGTCCGAGGCTGGCGTCAGCGTCGCCCCGTCGCACTGCTCCGGCGACATGTATCGCGGCGTGCCTATCATCACGCCCGTCCCCGTCAGCGTGTCGTGGAAGGCGGCGTCGCCCGCGGCGCCCGCGCCCAGCTTCGCGATGCCGAAGTCGAGCACCTTGACGAGGTAGGGCGCGCTCGGCCGCTGCACGACGAAGATGTTGCCCGGCTTCAAGTCCCTGTGAATCACGCCGGCCTCGTGCGCGGCGGCGACGGCAGCCGAGGTCTGGAGCATGAGCGAGACGGCGCGCGCCGGGTCTAGCGGCGCCTCGCGCGCGAGCACGTCCCGCAGAGACCTGCCCTCTAAAAGCTCCATGACGATATAGACGAGCCCGTCCGAAGTCTCTCCGAAGTCAGTGACGGCCACCGCGTTCGAGTGCTGTATGCGCCCCGCGGCGAGCGCCTCCCTGCGGAAGCGCTCGCGCGCGGCCTCGTCCGTCACCAGCCGCGTGCTCAAGACCTTCACGGCGACGGGGCGCTCGATGAGCAGGTGCGTGGCGCGATAGACGGCGCCCATGCCGCCCTCGCCGAGCCGCGCGTCGAGCCTGTACTTGTCGTCGAGCACCCGCCCGAGGAGCGGGTCAACCGGCGCGTGGGAGCGGAGAGTATCGTCGGCCCGCAGCGGCGCCGCGTCGTCGGGGCAGACGGTCTCGCCCGCGTCGAATGTGCGACCGCATTTCGGGCATTGGAGCATGGCTACGGGCTAAGAGTCAGCAACGCGCGGGGGAGCCTTGAGGATAAACACGCCGACCGTCCAGGTGCAACCGGAGACCGGCCCTGGACGGTCGGCTTGAGGGGCTCGCGCGCACGGGCGCTTCACTCGGTGTTAGGGTTAATCTCGTTGTTGACGGTGTCGCTGTCCGGGTTCTCCGCACCCGGCATGGGCGAGCCGGGCGGCGGCTCGCCGTGGACCTTCATGTTGGGGCTCTCCTCAATCTTTACGGGGCTTTGCTCCCCCGTAATAGTCCCCTCGCCTTCGTACTCGGGCATGACAACCTCCTGTGCTTCGATAATCAATCGTCGCCGGCCAGAACCTGCGCGCGCTCGGCAGCGGCCGGCTCAGTCTCCTCGGCCTCGACGACGGCCGACGCCTCGTCGCGCATGCGGTTACGGTACGCGGCCCGCACGAAAGATGCAAACAGAGGGTGGGGCGCGAGCGGCTTCGACTTGTACTCGGGGTGGAACTGGCAGCCCAAAAACCACGGGTGCGCGTCGCGCGGCAGCTCGACCATCTCGACGAAGCGGCCGTCCACCGAGACGCCGCTGAAGACGAGCCCGGCGCGCTCGAGCTGCTCTCGGAACTCCGGGTTGAACTCGTATCGGTGCCGGTGGCGCTCGCTTATCTGCGGGGCGCCGCCGTAAACCTCGCGCGCGAGGCTCCGCTCGGCGAGCAGGCACTCCCAGGCGCCGAGGCGCATCGTCCCGCCCAAATCTTCGACGTTAGCCAGATCGCGCAGCTTGAAGATGACCGGGTAGGGCGTTTCGGGGTCGAACTCCGTCGAGTCCGCGCCCACCAGCCCGCAGACGTTTCGCGCGTACTCGATGACGGCCGTCTGCATGCCGAGGCAGATGCCGAAGTAGGGCGTCTGCGTCCGCCGCGCGTAGGAGATGGCGCGGATCATGCCCGCGACGCCCCGCTTGCCGAAGCCTCCGGGGACGAGTATGGCGTCGAAGTCGCGCAGGCGATCCTCGAAGTCATCGCCCATCAAACTCTCCGACTCTACCCAGGTAACGTCCACGCGCAGGTTGTTGGCAACGCCGCCGTGCGTGAGCGCCTCGCGCAGAGACTTGTAGGAGTCTTCGAGCTCGACGTACTTGCCGACAATGCCGATGCGGGCGTGGCCCGCGGGGTCGCGTATGGTCGCGACCAGCTCACGCCAGCGCGTCAGTTCGCTCTGCGCGGCGCGCTCTTCGAGGCCGAGCGAGGTGACAATGAGGTTGTCGAGCCCCTGCTCGTGGAATGCGAGCGGCACCTCGTAGATGTTCCCGACATCCTCGGCGGCGATGACGGCGTGCTCCTTGACGTTGCAGAAGAGGGCTATCTTCGAGCGAAGCTCGCGCGGCAGCGGGCGCTCCGAGCGGCAGAGCAGTATGTCAACGGCG
>DASPKR010000095.1:0-10202 GCA_035627975.1 Pyrinomonadaceae bacterium
GATCTCGTGCTGCGCGTGCGCGGGGTCGCGCGCCACGACCTCGCCGAAGTGGTTGATGGCGTCGGAGAGCCGCCCCTGCTCGCGCGCGATCCGGCCCAGCTGGTAGTGCGAGTCCACCTCCTCGGCGTCTATCTCGACGGCCCGCTCGAAGCGCTTGCGCGCCTCGTCCAGCTCGCCGCGCCCCTGGTGAATCAGCCCGAGGTTGTAGTGGGCCGAGGCGTCCGCCGGGTTGAGCGTAGCGGCCTCCAGGTTCTGCCTGAAGGCCGCGCGCGCCCTCTGCCCGCGCATCAACTCGCCGATGTAGCCGCGCATCATGAAGACGAGCAGCAGCAGCAGGAACGGCGACATCAAGACCCACTCGAAGACGCGGCTGAGCATCGCCGTAAGCGGCACCATCGCCAGCCCGCTGCCCAAAACGGCCAACAGAGCCCGCGCCCACGAGAAACGCATCGCCTCGCGCACGGCCACGACGAGCCACACGATCAGGAACGGCAGAAATATCGTGTTCGCGAAGCTCTCCGGCATCAGGTAGGGGCTCTCGGCGAGAATCTGCTCGAGCGTAGTGCCGCTCTGCCGCGCCATGTCCGAGAGCATCTGCGTGGACTGCTCGTAGCTTGCGGCCTCCACCCCGCTGGAGCGCACGAGCGCGGCCAGAGGGAGAGCCGCCAGGCTCGCCGCCGCCCGCGCGTAGAGCACGGCCGAGGCCACGGGCGCGTACTCCTGCCTGAGCATCAGGCCGAAGCTGGCGCGCCGCTCGACTACGTTCGAGACGAAGACGACGACGGGGACGAAGACTATGCAGGCGAAGAGAAGCGCCCCGGCCGCCTTCCACCCCACGACCGCGAGGCCCGCCGGCCTCCCCGGCACGCCCCCTGCCGAGACGTAAGGCCAGAGGACGTAGAGCAGGTAGCCGCCGTGCGCGGCGAAGGCGACGAGCAGCGCTGGCCCCAGAGGGGCTCGGTCGCGCGCCTCGGCCATCCCGCGCGCCGGCGCGTAGAACATCAACAGTAGGGGTCGCAGCCAGTCAGCCATTAAAACAGTGGGCAGAAGGCAGAAAGCAGAAGGCGGCGATAGTTTGCAATCTCAAATTTGAAATTTCAAATCGCGGGATAGCCATCATCCTGACTGCCTTCTATTCTTCGACTTCCTGCACGGGCCGCTTGCGCGGGACGCCGGGGTACTCGGTCTCGTGGCGTATGACGCTCGCCTCCGACAGCGGCCAGTAGCGGAAGAGCGCCTTGCCGTAGATGTACTTGGCCGGGACGAGCCCCCACGCGCGCGAGTCGCTCGAGTTGTCGCGGTTGTCGCCCATCACGAAGTAGTAGTGCGGGCGGACATAGACGGGCGGTCGGTCGTCGGGCGCGGCGTTGTGGGCGGGGTCGAGGTAGGGCTCGGCCAGTTCGCGGCCGTTGACGAAGACGCGGCCGGCCCTCATCTGCACGGTCTCGCCCGGCAGGCCGATGATGCGCTTGATGTAGCTCTTCGTGGGGTCGTCCGGGAACCAGAAGACGACGATGTCGCCGCGCTCGAGCTCCGGCAGGCCGTAGTATATGAGCTTGTTGACGAAAATCCTCTCGCCGTCGTGCAGCCGCGGCAGCATCGAAGTCCCTTCGACCTTGACGGGCTGCGCGACGAAGACGAGCACCAGCGCCATTATCATCAAGGCGAACAGGAGGTCGCGCATCAGCAGCCGGGCCTCGGCCCAGAAGTGCGCGCGCGACTCGTCGCGGGGGCGCTGAACTTCTATGTCTCGGTCGTCCTCGAAGTGGACGTCGCCGAAGACGTGCGCGCCGGCCCTCTTTCGCCTGAACAAGCCCATCCGAAGCCCTCTCCGACGCCCGCGGCGCCCTAAAAGCTTACACCGTCCGAGGTTAGCCGCCCGCCCGAGGCTTTGTCAACGCGGCCCACACGGGCGCGCGCTTCGCCGCCCGGAAGCTTGACAGCCGTCGCGGCGCGTCTCTATTATCGCGGCGTAAAGTGTTGCAGGACTTACACAAACACGGCCGGCGGCCGGGGCCGGCCCGGAGGAGGCAGCGAGCGAAGTGATTAAACTCGACATAGTCAACCGCGTCGCCGAGCGCACGGGCGTGCCGAAGATGAAGGCCGAGCAGGCCGTGGACGCGCTCTTCCACTCGATGAAAGAGGCGCTCTCGCGCGGCGAGCGCATAGAGCTGCGCGGCTTCGGCGTCTTCGTCGTAAAGCCCCGCAAGCGCGGGGTGGGGCGCAACCCGCGCACGGGAGAGGAGGTCGCCATACCCTCCGGCAAGACCATCCGCTTCAAGCCCGGCAAGGAGTTGCAGGCGCACGGCTTCGACAGTGAGCACGACGAGGGCGACCACGACGACGACCAGAATAGCAGCGACTCCGCCGCCGACTCCCACGGCGGCGACGCGACCCGCCCGCCCGAGTTCTAAGCAGATGCCGGGTGCCGGATGTTAGGTGCTGGCGAAGGGGAAACCGGCATCTAACATCCGGCATCTAGCATCTGTCTCTTATGTCCGAAACCGTCCGCAGCATACCCACTTTCATTACCCCGGCCGGCGCCTTCCCGCGCCGCGCGGCGCGCCCGACCGCGCGCGAGTGGGCGCGCCACTGGGCCCTTTTTCTGCTCACGGCGCTCACGGCCACGTGGGCCGGCGTGACCTTCGCGCTCCCGCTCGGCGACATCCCCGAGCCGGCGGTCGCGCTCTCGACGCCGCTCGACTACCTGCTCTTCGTCCCGAAGTATTACCTCCTGGAGCTTCGGGCGATGGCATCCTTCGCGCTCTCGCACCCGTTGTACATAGGCGAGGGCCTGAAGTTCTCGGCGGCGCTGCTCTCGATACTGCTCGCGCACGAGGCCGGCCACTACGTCGCGTGCCGAATCTACGGCGTCGAGGCGACGCTCCCCTTCTTCATCCCGATGCCGCCTCCCTTCATGGCCGGCACGCTCGGCGCCTTCATCAAGATAAAGTCGCACATCCCTTCCCGCCGCGCGCTCTTCGACATCGGCGTCGCTGGCCCGCTCGCGGGCTTCCTCGTCATCATCCCCGTTGCGGCGCTCGCGCTCCTGACGGCCCGCCCGCACGAGGCGCCGCTCCCGCTCGAAGGCATAATCGTCTTCAACGACCCGCTGCTGCTCAGGCTCTTGGCCGGGCCGCTCGGCGTCGAAGACCTACCCGGCATAGCGCCGAACCCCTTCTACTTCGCCGCGTGGATCGGCCTTCTGGTGACGAGCCTGAACCTTCTGCCCGTCGGCCAGCTCGACGGCGGCCACGCCGTCTATGCGCTGGCGGGCGGGCGCCGGCACAGGCTGGTGGGGCGCCTGGCCTTCCTCTCGATGGCGGTGCTCGCGCCGCTCGGGCTTCTGCTGCACGGCGCGCCGAGCGGCTTCCTCTACGTCATACTGCTCTTCGTCATGCTCCGGATGCGCCACCCCGAGGCCGCGGATGAGTCGGACAGGCTCGGCCGCACGCGCACGGTCGTCGCCGCGCTCACGCTCGTCGTCTTCATACTCTCGTTCACGCCTTTCCCGCTAACCATCAAATAATAGAGGGCCGCGCGACCAGTCGGGTCGCGCGGCCCTCTCACGTAACTCCCGCGCCGGGGCTAGAAGTTCCCGCCCGGGCGCGCCTCCGTCTTAAGCTCTATGACCTCGACCGACCCGTCCGGCCGGCGTATGCGTATGCGCCTCTCGGCGCCGTGCTCCGACGGCAGCGTCTCAACTTCGGCCGGCGGCGCCGGGGGGGCGGGCATTTCTGGCAGTGTGGGCATCACGGGCGGCGCCGGGTGCTCGAACGAGCGCATGCGCTTCGGGCAGTCGTACTGCCTGTGACGGGCGGGCGGCGAGACGTAAATTGACTTGCGGTAGCTGTGCCGCGCGCGCGGCCAGAGCGAGACGCCGAAGGCCGCGGCGGCCGTCACTCCCAGGACGAAGGCCGCGAGCGCGACGGAGAGGCGGATAAGAAAGCTGCGCATATTAACTTCTCAAACTCCTTCCCTCTGGTTGTTTGCCGACACGATAACGCAAGTGCGCGCCCGCCGGCTCATCTTTCTTGTAACGCACTTGTAAAACTTCAGGCCCCGGCCGCGGCGGCGGGCAGCAGGCCCTTCAGCTCGCGCACGATCCTCGCGGCGTCCTCCTGATCGCGCAGCGCTATCATGAAGAACTTGTAGCCCTGCTGGAAACATATCACGCCGTTGGCGAAGAGCCACACGGCGTCGAGGACGGGGTTACCGCCCAGGAGCCAGCTTATTGGCGCGCCGACGACGGGGCCGGGCTGTAGAATCTGCGCCCAGATGGCCAGACCCGCGGCGCAACTGAACGCGCCGAGCAGCGGCGCGCCGACGTAGCGGACGGCATTGCGCTCGAACTCGACGCGGCGGCGCTCGGCCTCGTCCAGTTCGCCGGCGGCGATTAGCTGCTCGCGCTCGCGTATGTACGAGTCGAACTTCTTCCCGAGCCTTCGCACCGCCCAGACGGGCAGCGCAGAGTGCGTAAGCCAGTGCGGGTGCGCGCCGAGCAGCACGGCGTCCAGGCCGGGGAAGGCCGCGCCCGCGCGCACGCCCGCCGCCAGCGAGAGCGTGACGACGATGGCCTGCTTAGGGTTCTGCCGCGCCCAGTCGTACGCGCGGTAGAGGCCGCGCGTCGAGGCCGACGTGAGCCGCGTCGCGCGCGCGCCCGCGCCCACGACGCGCGACGCGCTCTCGTAATACTTCTTCGCGCCGCCCAGGACTTCGCCCGCGCGCTCGCCCGCCTTCTGGCCCGCGCCGCGCACGCGCTCCCCCACCTCGCGGGCTAGGCGCGCGGCCTCCTCTGCGGCGCGCCCCGCCTGCTCGCGCGCCTCTTCGGCCCGCGCGCGCACTTCGCCCGCGTGCTCGCGCACGTCGAAGTCTTCGCCGAGGCGCTCGGCCTCTGCGCGCGCGCGGTCGGCGCCGGTCTTGACGGTGTCGGCGCCCCGGCGGGCGGCGTCGCCCGCGGCGCGCGCGCCCTCCTCGACGCGCTCGCGTATGTTGTACTTCTCGTCCAGCTCGCGCGCCTTGCGCCTCGCGGCCTCGCGCCACTCGTCGAGCTTGTCCCGGTAATCGGCCATTTCAAAATCCCTCTGAAAACGCAGAATGCAGAGTGCAGGGTGATGAATGAGAGGCAGGGTTTAATTCATCATTCTGCACTCCGCACTCATCACCTCCTTAAGATACGCCGAGCGCGGGCGTGTGGTTCGGGCCGGCACGGCCTTCGCCCGGCGGCGCCGCGGCCGGCGCGCGGCAGGCGCGGTCGCGGCCCGCGCGCTTGGCCTCGTAGAGCGCGGCGTCGGCCGCGGCCCGGAGCGCGCCGCCGTCGTGCGCGGACGCGGGCATCTCGGCGACGCCCAGGCTCGCCGTTATCCCTCCTCCGCCGACGGCGGCGATTGCGGCGCGCAGGCGCTCGGCGACCTCCAACCCGCGCTCGATGTCCGTCTCCGGCAGTATGACGGCGAACTCGTCGCCGCCGATGCGGGCGCACGTGTCTATGCCGCGCGTCGCGGTCTGGATGGCGCCGCCGACGCGGCGTATCGCCTCGTCGCCCGCGTCGTGGCCCTGCGTGTCGTTCACCTCTTTGAAGTTGTCTATGTCTATGAGCAGCAGGCAGAACGGGTGACCGTAACGCTCCGTCCGCGCGGCCTCGCGCTCTAGCTGCCGCTCGAAGCGGCGGCGGTTCGCGAGCCCCGTCAGGTGGTCGGTGAAGGCCGCCTCCTCGCACGAGTCGAGGTAGCGCTTAAAGTCGAGCAGGGTTCGCGCCCGCGCGCGCAGGAGGTCAATGTCGAGGGGGTCTGTGATGTAGCCGAGCGCGCCGACCTCGGAGCCTAGCCGCATGTCGTGCGCCTCGACGCGCGCGGCCGACTGTATGATGACGGGTATGAACTTAGTCCGCGGGTTAGAGCGCACGCGGCGTATCATCTCGTAGCCGTTCATGCGCGGCATCATCACGTCCGTGATGATGAGGTCGGGCTGGTGGCGCTCGACCGCCGCGAGGCCCGACTCGCCGTCCGTGGCCGTGTGAACCTCGTAGCCCTCCTCGCGCAGCGCGAAGGCCAGGAGCTGGAGTTTGTCGGGCTCGTCGTCAACCACGAGGATGCTGAATTGGGTCGCGCTCATAAGGGAGTCGAAAACAGGTCTTGCGCGCACAGCCCCTTCGTGCTATTGTGCGCGGTAATTCAAAGGGACGGTTCCCGCCCCGCGTCAGTTGAAAAACAGCTTACCTCATCGGGCGGGAATAAAGTTTATATTTTTGGGTTCACCTCGCGGCACAGGCGCTTTCCACGCTCGCTTTAACTCTCTTTCCCGGTCAAGGCAGGTCCCGAGGAACGGTTTAACCCTCGTCCGTTTGATGCCGCCCGCGCGTGCGCCCGTGCTCCGGCGCGCGCCCTTAAAAGTTCCCTGACTCCAACCCAGAGGATTTCCCCCGATGTCACACCGACGCGCCTGCGACCTTACTCAGGAAGACCGCGCCGAGATTATACGCGACTCGGAGATAGGCCCGAGCCTAGACCCCGAGACACTCGCCCGACTGGCCGCCGCCTCGACGGCCGTGGACGCCCGCCGCCGCCGCTTCATCTACCGCGCGGGCGACGCGGCCGACTCGCTCTTCGTCATCGAGAGCGGCCGCGTCAAAATCTGCTCGATGGACGCCGAGACGGGCCGCGAGGCCGTCATAGACATAATCGGCCCCGGCGCCCTCTTCGGCGAGTCGTCGCTCTACTCGGCGGGGGTGCGCGAGAAGTGCGCGCTCGCTTACGAGAACGCGAGGCTCCTGCAAATACCTGCGGGGGAATTTAGGGAGGCCATGGGGGCTAGCCGTGGGCTTTATGATTACACCTTCCGCATGCTCGGTCAACGCTTGACGAGGGCGGAGCGCAGGGTGGCCGACTTCGCCCTCGACGCGATACCTGCGCGCCTCGACAAGCTCCTCGCCGAGATGAGCGAGCGCTACGGGCAGCCGTCTCCGGGCGGCGTCCTCATAGATTTGCCGCTCCCGCACCGCGAGATAGCCTCCATCGTCGGCTCGACGCGCGAGAGCGTGACCGTCCGCTTGAACGCCCTGAAGCGCGCGGGTATCATTGACTTCGTAGATCGGAAAATACTCATCAAAACGCCCGCGGCGACGACCGCCGCGGTCTAAAAGCTGTCGGCGGTCGGCTTTCAGCTTTTGGAGCGCGCCGGGCGGTTTAGCTGATTGCTGACAGCTTTATGAAGTGCCCTATCTGCCGGCGCCCCGCCGCCTGGGAAGACAACCCCTTCCGCCCTTTCTGTTCCGAACGCTGCAAGCTGCTCGACTTCGGCGCGTGGGTCAACGAGGAGTACGGCGTCCCCGCCGAAGAGACTGCCCCCTCGCTCGAAGGCGGCGAGACTCCGCCCGGCGAGGCCGGCGAAGGCCCCGAAGCGCGCGGCGAGTACCGCGACCGCTAGCCCGCGTGTAGAATAGTGTGCGTGAGTGACCGGGGAGGGTTTCGGCCGAGGATGCGCCTGACATTCAACAAAGTCTTAAGCGCGCGGGGGGCGCTGGCCGCCGCGCTCGTCGCCGCGCTCGCCTTCGCGGCCGGGTGCGAGATGGACGGCGCGTCGAAGAAGCGGCCGCGGGCCGCGGCCGAGACGCCGCGCGGCCAGCGCCCGCCGGCGACGAGCAGGCCCATGCCGCCCGTCGAGCCCGCGCACGCCGCCGGTGCGCGCCGCGGCGGCTGGACGCAGCTCGACGGCAGGCGCGCCGCCCTCGAAGACTTCCGCGGCCAGGTCGTCGTCCTAGACTTCTACGCCACCTACTGCCCGCCCTGCGAGGAGGAAGTGCCGCACCTCGTCAAATTGCAGCGCGAGCACGGCCCGCGCGGCCTGAAGGTCATCGGCCTCAACGTCGGCGGCGAGGAGGATCAGGCCAAAGTCCCCGGGTTCGTCAAGAAGCTCGGCATACAGTACCAGCTCGCCAACCCCGACGAGGAGACCGTTGACACCTTCCTAGCCGGCAACTCCTCCATCCCGCAGACCTTCGTCTTCGACCGGCAGGGCCGCATGGTCGAGCACTTCGTCGGCTACGACTTGGAGGTGGCGGCGCGGCTAGAGGCGGCAATCAAGTCGGCGCTCGACGCAAAGCCCGCGGGCGAAGGCGAGTAACTAAAAGTCGAACCGAGGAGTCTCCGGGTGTGGAGTCTAGACGGCTTTTGTTTTAGACTCCGGGCTCTGAAGACTCCATTTTCATTTCGAGGGGACGAAGGGTGAGGAGAGCCAAGATACTTGCCACGATCGGCCCGGCGTCGCGCGACACGGCCGTGCTCGAAGCGCTCCTGTCGGCCGGCGCCAACGGCGTGCGGATAAACATGTCGCACGGCACGCAGGAGGAGCACTCGGACGTGATCCGCCGGGCGCGCGCAGTGGCCGAGCGCCTGCGCCGGCCGCTCGCCGTGCTCGTTGACCTCTCGGGGCCGAAGATAAGGACGGGCATGCTCAAGGGCGGCCAGCCCGTAACGCTTGAGAACAACGCCGTCTTCACCATCACCACCCGCTCGGTCGTCGGCGACTCGCGCGAGGTCTCCACGAACTACCAGGGCCTCGCCCGCGACGTGCGCCCCGGCACCCGCATACTGCTCGACGACGGCATGATTGATCTGGTCGTCGAGAGCACGACCGAGACGGACGTGGTCGCGCGCGTCGTCAACGGCGGCCCGCTCGGCGAGCGCAAGGGCATAAACCTGCCGGGCGTCGCGCTCCCCATACCTTCGCTCACGGACAAGGACAGGCGCGACCTACAGTGGGCCGTGCGCGAGGGCGCCGACTACATCGCCCTCTCCTTCGTGCGGCGCGCCGAGGACTGCCTCGAAGCGAAGGCGCTGATTAAGTCGGCGGGAGGCGGGCAGCCGCTCGTCGCCAAGATCGAGAAGTCCGAGGCTATCGACAACATGGAGGCCGTCATCGAGGCCGCCGACGGCGTGATGGTCGCGCGCGGCGACCTCGGGGTGGAGACGAGCGTCGAGCTAGTCCCCGTCTATCAGAAGCGCATCATCGAGGCGGCGAACGTTAAAGGCAAGGTCGTCATCACCGCCACTCAGATGCTCCAGTCCATGATAAGCGAGCCGCGGCCGACGCGCGCCGAGGCGTCCGACGTTGCGAACGCCGTGTGGGACGGCACCGACGCCGTGATGCTCTCGGGCGAGACCGCCGCCGGCAAGTTCCCGGTACTGGCGGTCGCGACGATGGCCCGCATCGTCGAGTCGGCCGAGTCGGGGATAAAGACGGAGGCCGGCGACATAACCCGCTGGGCGGGCAAGCAGTCGGGGCGCGTGAGCCGCGCGCTGTGCGAGGCGGCGGCGTTCGCCGCGGAGGAGATAAGCGCGCGCACCATCGCCGTCATCACGGAGTCGGGGCTGATGGCGCGCAGGCTCGCGGCACTGCGGCCGGCGCAGCGCATCGTCGCGCTCACGTCCAACCGGCAGGTGCGGAACGAGCTGTCGCTCGTCTGGGGCGTCGAGTCGCTCCTGCACGCGCGGTGCGACAACGCGGAGGACATGCTCAGGGTCTGCGAGCGCACGCTCGTCGAGGCGGCCGCGGCGCAGCAGGGCGAGACGCTCGTCCTGATGGCCGGCAGGCTCTCGGGGATGGGCCTCTCCAGCTCCGTCACGCTCTACACCGTCGGCGGCCCGCTGCCGCGGCAGCTCTAGGCCTCTCTCTGCGCGCGCGTGGCCGCCGACTGGCAAATCTCCTTCGGCGACTCGGCCGAGCTTCTGCGCCCGGCCTACTTCGCCCTCTCGGCGCTCCTCTCGACTCTGGTTCTGCGCGACGCGCGCCGGCGCGCCGGCTTCGGCCCGCCCTCGGTCGCCGCCTGGGCGCTCTTCGTGCTCGCCTTCCCGCCCGTCTTCCTCCCGCTCTATCTCGCCGCGCGACTCTTCACAAGCGGCGCAGCGACATCAACGAGCACACAAGATGACGGGGCGCAAACCGCCGGGGGCGAAATTGACGAGAAGGCCGCCGTCCCGCCGTCGCGGGCTCGCGGCCTGCTGCGCGCGGTCGTCCCCGCCTACGCGCTGACTCTCGTCGCGATCTTCGCCGCCTATTTTTACGCCGACTACAGCAGCTTCGACGCGCACATGGCGCGGGCCGAGAGGGCGAAGCTCTACAACCGGCCCGCCCGCGCGGTCGAGGAGTACCGCGCGGCGCTCGCCATGCGCGAGGACGCGCACGCGCGCAAGCTGCTCGGGCTC
>DASPKR010000096.1:0-2150 GCA_035627975.1 Pyrinomonadaceae bacterium
AGCGCGGCCCACTGCGAGGGCGTCGAGACGCCGTTGGTCGAGTAGAGCAGGCACTTGCGCAGCCCCGTCATCCACGGCTCGGCCGCGACGGCGTAGCCAACGCGCCAGCCGGTCATCGCGTAAGACTTCGAGAGCGTGTAGGAGGTAATCGTGCGCTCGAACATGCCTTCGAGCGAGGCGATTGAGACGTGCTCGCCGTCATAGACGAGGTCTTCGTAAGCCTCGTCGGCGATTACGACGAGGTCGCGCTCGCGCGCGAAGCGCGCCACCGTCTCGCACTCCTCGCGGGTGAAGACGGCCCCCGTCGGGTTCTGCGGCGTGTTGAAATAAACGGCGCGCGTCTTGTCGGTCGAGAGGCGCGCGAGCGTCTCGGCGAAGCCGTCGCGGCGGGCGTCTTCCGTGCGGACTAGAACGGTGTTGCCGCGGCAGTGGGCGATGAGGTCTTTAATCGGCGTCCAGAAGGGCGAGAAGACGAGCACCTCCTCGCCGGGCTCGACGACCGACTGGAAGGCGGCGAATAGGCCCTGCATGCCGCCGTTCAGGACTATCACGTCCTCTTCGCGCGCGGGGACGCGGTTGCGCTCGCGCAGCTTCGATGCGATGGCCGACCGAAGCTCCGGTATGCCGGACGAGGGCGCGTAGCGCGTGCGGTTCTCGGCGAGCGCGCGCGTCATCGCCTCCTTTATCGGCTCGGGCGTCGTCAGGAAGGGCTCGCCGCCCTCGAACTGATAGACGGGCGCGCCGCCGGCCTTCAGCTCCATTATCCTGTTGCGTATCTTGACGATGTCTGAGAACCCCACGCGCTCGAGGCGCGAGGCGAGGCGGAACTTCGATGAAACGGACGTGGTCACGACAGAGCGGCGTACCTCCGGAAGTCTGGGGCGAGCAAGGGCGGATTATAGACCCGCGCTCGCGAAAGCGTCCAATCGTGCGCCCCGCCAAGCGTTGAGGATATGGGTTACACGCGCAGTCCAAATCGTGTACGCGCCCCGCCGCCGTGCCGCTGAGGGCGGGGCCGTTTCTTGTCGTTCGATGACGAAATAATTGTGTTTCGGCCGTAAAAGCCGCCCCGCAGCGTCTATTTGCTAGAGTGAGGCGGGAGGGGCCGGGGCTCGGCTTCTGAGGAACGCCGTTTGCCAAAAGCCAGGGCGCGTACATTCTCTCGTGCGTCTTAAAAGAACTAAGAAGAACTGAGGAGACACCGAACCCATGACATCGAACAAGATTCTACCCGTCGCCCTGGTCGCGGCCCTGCTCGGCGGCACGGTCGGCGCGCTGGTGATGCGCCCCGGTAAGAGCGCGGAGACCGCTCAGGTCGCCGGCGTCGCAGCTAAGGCCCAGCCGGTCGAGGTGGCCGACAACAAGACGGCTTCCGACAACGACATGCTCGAACAGGAGCTGGCCGAAGAGACCAAGAACCTCTCGGACGAGGAGAAGGCGCTCTTCCGCGAGGGCTTCATCGAGGGCGTGCGCGCCTCGCGCGAGGCCGAGCTGACGGCCCCCGCGACGAGGACGGCCGCTCGCTCGTCCGCCGCTCCGGCCGCGACGCGCGTCGTCTATCGCAACACCGCGCGCCGCGCCTCGACGCGTCAGGCGCCGCGCCGCGTTTACTACGACTACGGTCAGACCAAGGGCCGCTCGTTCTGGCAGAAACACCGCGACAAGCTGACGGTCGCCATCGGCACCGGCGCTGGCGCGGCCATCGGCGGCGCCATCGGCGGCAAGAAGGGCGCACTCATCGGCGCGCTCTCGGGCGCTGGCGGCTCGGCGCTCTACACCTACAAGCTGCGCAAGCGCAACCGCAACTACTAAGACCGGGGCGGGGGAACTTCCGTGGGGAGACTGAAGTCAAGAGTCTTCGGCGCGGCCTCAGTTCTGACCCTTGCCTTGCTCTTCGCACAGTGGGCAGCCCCCTGGTCAACGGGGGCTGCCCGCTTCGTTTCGGGCGAGGGCGGGACAGGCGTTGAGGCTGAAGCCGGTCAGGCCGCTTCGCGGCGGGCGGGCGAGCGCGCGGCGGCAGCAGCGGCGCTCCCTTCGCCCGTCGCATTCCGCGAGTCGGAGGGGCGCGGCCTGCTCGTCGAAGTCTGGGTCAACGGCCGGGGCGCGTACACTTTCGCGCTCGACACCGGCGCGGGCGCGACCATCCTCTC
>DASPKR010000097.1:0-6046 GCA_035627975.1 Pyrinomonadaceae bacterium
GGTTTCCCTTACCGGCCTGACTCTCGATACTATCCGCGACGGATAGAAGCCTGTGCGCGACGATGCGCAGTTCCTCCACGTCTCAGCGGACTGCGTTCAGCCGCAGCCCCCGCGCGTAGAAGAAGATCACCCTCCGCGCCTTCTCCGTGTATCGCTCGAACATGATCTCAACGTCACCGGAACGTTAATGCATTGCTCCAAGCGGAACGACAAAAACGCTTGAACAGTAAGGGAAACTATCCACAGAGCACGGAGCCGCCGTTGACGTTAAGAACCTCCCCGTTGATGTGCTTCGCCCACTCACTGCAAAGGAATAGCACGGGGAGCGCAATGTCGTCCGCCGTCGCGACCCTCCCGATGGGTATTGCCGCTTCGGCGACCCTGCGCGCCTCCGCGCCAGAGAGCGCGTCGGCGGTCATCTCCGTGTCAACCCACCCGGGCGCCACCGCATTGACGTTGATTCCGTGCGGGGCCAGCTCGACCGCGAGAGATTTGACGAAAGAAATCTGCCCGCCTTTCGACGCCGCGTAATTCGAGTAAAAAGCCTCCCCGCGCTGCCCGGCCGTGGAGCTTATGACGACAATACGACCGTAGCCCGCCTGCTTCATCGTAGGCACGAACGCTCGGCACAGCGCCCAGGTGCCTTTCAGATTTACGTCAATCACCTCGTCCCAGAGGGCTTCGCTCATCCCTTCGACCGGCGCCCCCCTCCAAAGGCCCGCGTTGCACACGAGCACGTCGGCGCGCCCGAAGACTTCCAAAGTGGCCGCTGAAACTCTTTCCGCACCCTCAACTGTCGAAACGTCAGCCCTTACGAGAATTGCCTTGCGCCCCGCGCTCCCCACGGCAGTGTACACTTCCCGCGCAGCCCTCTCGTCCTTCAAATAGTTTACGACGACATCGGCCCCCGCCTGCGCCAGACGCTCCGAGCAAGCCCTCCCGATGCCGCGCGCCCCGCCCGAGACGATCGCGACCTTCCCTTCCAACCCCAAACCTTTAAGAAGACCCTGAATAGATCAACCCCCGCCAATAATTTTGAAGATCTATGAAGGCTTAACACCCTCAGGCGTTATCAGACGCGGACGCCCGGCTGGCGTTAATAAATGCTTCAAAGAGGCCGTGGGAGAGTTTGTCCGATGCCCACCCCAACTCGGGGTGCCACTGCACGCCGACTGCCCAACGGCCGGCGGTCGTATCCTCAACAGCCTCCACTAGGCCGTCGCCGGCCCACGCGGTCGCCTTTAAATCCCGCCCGAGCGTCTCAATCGCCTGATGGTGATGGCTGTTAACGAAAAGGGCCTCCCCGCCCGTGAGCCTCGCCAAAAGGCTTTCGGGCTGAACTCTCAGACGGTGCGAGGGCCGCGCGCGCGGGACTCCCTGTTCGTGCTTTATAGCCTGCGAGACCTGCGACTCTATGTCCTGAATCAAAGTCCCGCCACGGAAGACGTTCCATGCCTGCATCCCGTAGCAGATGCAGAAAAGGGGCAGGCCGCGCCTCTCTGCGGCCCCGAGCACAAGCGCGTCAGTCTCGTCGCGCAAGGTGTGCACTGCGCCTAGCCTCTTGTGCGGGTCGCGCCCGTACCTCGCCGGGTCAACGTCCGAGGCGCTGCCGGGCAGGAGCACACCGTCGAGCCTGCCGACAATCTCCTCGATGTAACCCGCCCTGGGGATTAGAGAGATGTGGACTGGCGCGCCGCCCGCCGCCTCGACTGCCTCTCCGTAATCACGCGCCAGGTAAAACCTCTCGGTCTCGAGCTCGTGGCGCATGGTTATGCCGATAAGGGGTCTGTGCATAACTTTCTAAGACGGAAAACTCCCGCGCGCCCATCATAGCGCAAAACCTTCGCGCGCGCCCGCGCGCCGGGGCCGCCCGCTTGACTCCCTCCACTTCACTTTCTATAGTGCTTTTCTCGCGATGAAACGCTCCGCCCCAGCAATTCGAAGCACCACCATCCTGCTAGTGCGCCGCGGCGCGAACGTCGCGCTAGCGGGCGACGGGCAGGTCACGCTCGGCGACACAGTCATGAAGAGCGGCGCGCGGAAGGTTCGGCGCCTCTACAACGACAAGATTCTCGCGGGCTTCGCGGGCACTAGCGCCGACGCCTTCTCGCTGCTCGCGCGCTTCGAGTCGAAGCTCGAACAGTACCACGGCAACCTCGAGCGCGCGGCCATAGAGCTCAGCAAGGAGTGGCGCACCGACAAGATTCTGCGCCACCTCGAAGCCATGCTCATCGTCGCCGACGAGAAGTCTTCGTTCCTCCTCTCAGGCAACGGCGACGTGATCGCGCCCGACGGCGGAGTGCTCGCAATCGGCTCGGGCGGCCCCTACGCTCTGGCGGCCGCGCGCGCCCTCGTCGAGCACACCGAGATGAGCGCCCGCGAGATCGCGGGCGAGGCCCTCAAGCTCGCGGGCGAAATCTGTATCTACTCCAACCAGAACATCATCATCGAGGAGATTTAAAGCGCCCTCCCTTTCGTTATGGTGATTTACCTTTCAGGCGAGGTTGACGACGAGGCGCGTCTCGACGAGATGACGCCCCGCCAGATCGTTGCCGAGCTCGACAAGTTCGTGGTCGGACAGCACGCCGCCAAGCGCGCCGTCGCCATCGCCCTGCGCAACCGCGTGCGACGGCAGAAGCTCCCGCCCGAGATGGCGGCCGACGTGATGCCCAAGAACATCATCATGATCGGCTCTACCGGCGTCGGCAAGACCGAGATAGCACGCCGCCTCGCGCGCATGTCCAACTCGCCCTTCATCAAGATAGAGGCGTCGAAGTTCACGGAGGTCGGCTACGTGGGCCGCGACGTGGAGAGCATGATACGCGACCTGACCGAGATAGCCGTGGACATGGTTCGCGAAGAGAGGCTCGACGAGGTCGCCGACAAGGCCGAGCACAACGCGGAGGAGCGCCTCCTGGACCTCCTGCTCCCGCCACGCCCCTCTTCCGGCTTCTACAACTTCGACGCAGAGGACGACGAAGACACGTCCTCGGCCGCCGCACCCGCGGGCGCCGAGCGCGACGACCAGTCCCAGAAGACGCGCGAGAAGCTGCGCGCGCAGCTCAGGGACGGGAAGCTCGACAACCGGCTGGTGGAGATGGAGGTGCGCGAGAAGAGCTTCCCGACCATAGAGGTCGCCGGCCCGCAGGGCGTCGAGGAGATGGGCATCAACATGAAAGACATGCTCGGCAACCTCTTCCAGGGGCGCACCAAACGCCAGCGCATGCGCGTGCGCGAGGCGCTCGAGTACCTCGTGCAGGAGGAGGAGGAGAGCCTCGTTGACATGGACGCCGTCGCGCGGCAGGCCCTCGAACGGCTTGAGACCTCCGGCATAATCTTCCTCGACGAGATAGACAAGATAGCGGGCCGCGAGCAGGGGTCCGGGCCGGACGTTTCGCGCGAGGGCGTCCAGCGCGACCTTCTGCCCATCGTCGAAGGCACGACCGTCAACACGCGCTACGGCATGGTGCGCACAGACCACGTGCTATTCATCGCCGCGGGCGCCTTCCACGTCTCGAAGCCTTCCGACTTGATACCGGAGCTTCAGGGCCGCTTCCCCATCCGGGTCGAGCTCGACTCGCTCACGCTCGAAGACTTCAAGCGCATACTGACCGAGCCCAAGAACTCGCTCGTCAAACAGTACCGCGCGCTACTAGAGACCGAGGGCATAGACCTGGAGTTCACGGAAGAGGGCGTTGACGCCTTAGCGCGCTTCGCCGTCCGCGTCAACGAGCAGACCGAGAACATTGGCGCCCGCCGCCTGCATACCATCATGGAGAAGGTCTTGGACGAGATAAGCTTCCTCGGCCCGGACCTCGAGCCCAAGCGGCAGGTCATAGACGCCGACTACGTCAACCGCACGCTCGCAGAAATCGTCAAAGACCAGGACCTCAGCCGCTACGTCTTATGAAGAAGCCACAAGGCAGAAGCCGCAGGGCGGATGGCGCGAGGCACAAAAGACCGTTTCTGCCCGCCTTCTGCCTTCTGCTTTCTGCCGTCTTTCTATTCACAGCGTGCGGCAAACGCCGTCCGCCTCTCCCCCCCGTCGAGCGCGTCCCGCAGAGGACGGAGCTGCTATCGGGCGTGCAGCGCGGCAACCGTGTGATCCTTAGCTGGCCCGCCCCCCGCCGCAACGCCTCCGACTCGAGCGTGCAGAGCATACGCCGCGTTGACGTTTTCCGGCTCGCCGAGTCAGCCGACGACCCGCTCGCGCTCACAGAGGAGGAGTTCTCCTCGCGCGCCACACTCATCGGCTCAGTCCCGTTCGAGAGCGCCGGGGCGCCCGGCGAAACCCTCACCTACGTTGACGAGCTAGCGCTCGGCGAGCCCGTGAGGCTCCGCTACGCCGTGCGCTACGTAAACGCTTCGGGGCAGCGCGCCTCCTTCTCGAACTTCCTGATAATCGAGCCCGCGCCGAGCGTAAGCCTCCCGCCCGCGCTCGCCCCACAGGCCGAGGTCTCGCAGAACGCCGTCACGCTCCGTTGGCAGCCGCCCGAGGCGAACGTTGACGGCACACGACCCGCGAACATTCTCGGCTACAACGTCTATCGCGCCACGCGCGCACAGAACGAGCCCGCGCAGACTCCCCTAAACCCGGAGCCTTTGACGGCGACGCGCTTCGACGACCAGACCTTCAAGTTCGGCGAGGAGCACACTTACGTCGTCCGCGCAGTCTCCCTCGGCACGGGCGGCGACCCCGTCGAGAGCCTCAACTCGAACGCCCTGACGGTCTTGCCCGTTGACACCTTCCCCCCTTCCCCCCCCGCCGGCCTGACCGCCGCCTCCTCGCCCTCTCCCCTTCGCATCTCGATCTTCTTCGCCGCGAGCCCCGAGCGCGACGTGGCCGGCTACAACCTCTACCGCTCGAACGACCCCGGCCTCCCCAAAGAACGCTGGGCGAAGCTCAATCGCTCGCCCCTCGACCGCACGACGTTCCAGGACGAAGGCGTGGAGTCGGGCGTGAAGTATTTCTACTACGCGACCGCCGTTGACACGGCCGGCAACGTGAGCCAGCCTTCGGAAGTTGTCTCGGAGACAGCGCCTTAAACCTTATGAAGATTTGCCGCTTCGTCCACCCCGAAACACAGTCGCCGAGCTACGGCATCGTCGAGGGGGATTCCGTGCACGCCCTCTCGGGCGAGCTCTCCGACGGCAACCTCTCGCTGGAAGACAGGGGGGCCGCCTTCCCGCTTACGACCGTGCGAACACTTCCCCCGGTCATGCCCTCGAAAATCGTCTGCGTCGGCCGAAACTATCGCGCTCACGCCGAAGAGCTCGGCAACCCAATGCCCGC
This sequence comes from Pyrinomonadaceae bacterium, assembly GCA_035627975.1. Lineage (GTDB taxonomy): Bacteria > Acidobacteriota > Blastocatellia > Pyrinomonadales > Pyrinomonadaceae > QHXN01. The sequence goes on from DASPKR010000097.1 coordinate 5,294, forward strand.
CGAGCCGCTCCTCTTCTTGAAGGCCCCCTCCGCAATCATCGGCGACGGCGACTCAATCCTCCTCCCCGAAGTTTCAGAAAGAGTAGAGCACGAAGGCGAACTCGCCGTCGTTATCGGACGCTCGGCGAAAAAACTTTCCGACTCCGACGACCCCTTCGCGCACATCCTCGGCTACACATGCCTCAACGACGTGACGGCGCGCGACCTTCAGCGCAAGGACGTGCAGTTCACGCGCGCCAAATCCTTCGACACCTTCTGCCCCGTCGGCCCTTACGTCGTCACGGGGCTTGACCCTCTTGACCTTAAGGTCGAGACCCGCGTCAACGGCGAAGTGCGCCAGAGCGGCCGGACGAGCGCGATGGCCTTCGCAGTCCCCTTCCTTGTCCGCTACATTTCCCGCGTGATGACTCTGGAGCCGGGGGACTTGATCGCGACGGGAACGCCCGCCGGCGTGGGCCCCCTGCGTGACGGCGACACGGTCGAGGTCGAAGTCGAGGGCGTCGGCGCGCTCCGCAACGACGTGCGCTCGGCCTCGCGCTGAAGGCAGGGTCTTTGTCTTCGAAGGGTTTCACACAGACGGAAATCGTCGTCTCCGCCCAGGAGCTTTCCAAAAATTACGGAGACCGGGCGGCGGTTGACCGCGTGCGCTTCGAGGTTCGAAGGGGCGAGACCTTCGGGCTGCTCGGCCCGAACGGCGCCGGGAAGTCAACGACGATGCGCATGATCGCGTGCCGCACGACGCCAACGGCAGGG
>DASPKR010000098.1:0-3462 GCA_035627975.1 Pyrinomonadaceae bacterium
GCACCTCGGCGCGCACGGGCAGTTGCAGGGCCTGGGCGCGCACTGGGAGCTCTGGATGCTTCAACAGGGCGGGCTGACTAACTTGGAGGCGCTCAGGGCGGCGACGCTGCACGGCGCGCAGTACCTTGGGTTGGACGGAGAACTCGGCTCCATAGAGCCGGGCAAGCTGGCGGACTTCGCTATATTCGACCGCAACCCTCTCGCCAACATACGCAACAGCGAGACCGTCAGCCTCGTCATGATAAACGGCGTACTCTACTCGACGGAGAACATGGACGAGATTTACCCGCAGCAGCGGCCGCGCCAGCCCTTCTTCTGGGAGCGCCGCGAAGAGCCGCCCCGCGCTCAGCAGTAAAACAGTAGAAGGCAGAAGGCAGTCAGGAAGATTTCCTCTACTGCCTTCTGCCTTCTTTACTATCTCTCCGTCTCCCGGTCGCCGTAGGGGCCGCCTATCTGGCCCGTGCCTTGGCCGGCCATGTTGTCCTGCGTGCGGCCCTCGCCGTAGCCGCCCTCGCCGCCTTCGCCCGTCTGAGCCTCGCCCTCGCCCGCGTTGCCGGAGTTGCTGCCCTCGCCGGTTGACTCGCGCTTCGGGAAGCTCTCGCGCCCCGCGCCCTCCTGTCCTGCCATAGCCTCTGCCTCCTAGCCTTTTGGTTTTACGACGTACCGTATGCGTGCGCGGTGACGCGCCGCTGGAGGTGAAGGGGCAAGGGGCGTGCCTCAGGATGAGCCGAGGCCGCTGGCGGCGCGGTAGAGGGCGAAGGAGAGCGCGGCGATTGCGGCCGAGAGGGGGATGGTAAGAACCCACGCCCACACGATGCGGCTGGCGACGCCCCACTTGACGGCCGACAGGCGCCGCGTGGCCCCGACGCCGACGATTGCGCCCGTTATGGTGTGGGTGGTCGAGACAGGTATGCCGCCGAGCGTGACGCCGATGATGGAGAGCGCGGCGGCCGACTCGGCGCTGAAGCCGCCAACGGGCTTGAGCTTAGTGATGCGCGAGCCCATCGTGTGGACGATGCGCCAGCCGCCCGAGAGAGTCCCCAAGCCGATGGCGGCGTGGCAGATGAGCACGACCCATAGCGGTATGTCGTGCGTCGCGTGCGGGTCAATGTTCGAGGCGACGAGCACGCCCACTATGATGCCCATCGTCTTCTGCGCGTCGTTGCCGCCGTGGCCGAGGCTGAAGAGCGCGGCCGAGATTAGCTGCCCCTTGCGGAAGACTTTGTCCACGCGGTGCGGCGCCCAGAAACGGAACGCCCACATCACCGTCACCATTATCGCAAACCCCAGCAGCGCGCCGATGAGCGGCGAGAGCACGATGAAGATGACCGTCTTGGTCCAGCCCGAGGGGAGTATCACGCCGAAGCCCGCGGCGGCGATGGCCGCGCCCGCGTAGCCACCCACGAGCGCGTGCGAAGAGCTCGAAGGTATGCCGTAATACCATGTGATGAGGTTCCATGTTATTGCGCCTATCAGCCCGCACAAAAGCACCCACAGCTGCCAGTCGCCGGGTATCGCCTTTATGTCCACCATGTCCTTGCCGATGGTCTTGGCGACGGCCTCGCCGAGCACGAGGAAGGCGATGAAGTTGAAGAAGGCGGCCCAGACGACGGCCGCGCCCGGCGAGAGGACGCGCGTCGAGACGACGGTCGCAATCGAGTTCGCCGCGTCGTGGAACCCGTTGATGTAGTCGAAGATGAGCGCGACCAGAATGATGATGATGACGAAGGTCAGCGTGGTTGTCATAAGAGGTGCCGGGCGCTCGTCTCAGGCGTGCTTGATGATGACGCTCTCGATGATGTTGGCGGCGCGCTCGCAGCGGTCAACCGCCCCCTCAAGCTTCTCGTAAATCTCCTTCCACTTGATGACGTAGAGCGGGTCGGGCGTCCCCTTGAAGAGCTCGCCGATGGCCTCGTGGTAGAGGTCGTCGCCCTCGTTCTCGAGGCGGTGAATCTCGACGAGCCGCTCCGCCATCCCCGACGGCCGCTCAAGCGACGCCACGACCTCGTGGAGCTGCACGGCCATGCGCTGAAGCACGTCGCCGAACTGGCGCGCGTACTCGGTCGTCTCCTCGACGTTGTACATGACGAGCGAGCGGGCGGCGTCGTCCATGAGGTCAACGATGTCGTCGAGCGCGCCCGAGAGCATGTATATGTCCTCGCGGTCGAAGGGCGTGATGAAGGACGAGTTGAGCTTGGTAACAATGGAGTGTATCAGCTCGTCGCACGCATGCTCGATTGACTTGATGTGCGTGAGGTGCTTGGGCCTGTCGCCCGGGGGGCTGTCGAGAAGCTCGGTGAGCGAGCGCGACGCGTCGAAGATGTAGGAGGTCATCTGCCGGAAGAGGGCGAAGTACTGCTCCTCCTTCGGTATCAGGCTGAAGCGTGGCATGAAGGGCTTTCCCCCTGACCTGTCGGTTTTTATGAAAGAGAAGCTGAAATATAGACGAATGCCTGAGCGTTGTCTATACGCGGGCCGAACTCGAAATTAAATCGCCGCCGAATCACAGAGCGGGCGCGCGCCCGCCTTGCATCATCGCCCGCGAACGTTTTTAATCGTAGTCCGATGAGCGAATCGCACTTCGGGCAGGTCGCGGGCCTGCTCCTTATGGAATCAGAAGCCGTAGCGCAGGCGGCACGGCGGCTCGACCCCGCGGAGGTCGAGCGAGCCGTCTCGCTGCTCTCGGCCTGCCGCGGCAAGGTCGTGCTCGTCGGCGTGGGCAAGTCCGGCAACGTCGCCCAGAAGATAGCCGCGACGCTGACGAGCACGGGCACCGTCTCGGTCTTCCTGCACCCCTCGGACGCGCTGCACGGCGGCATCGGCCTCGTCGCGGCCGATGACGTGGTCGTCGTGCTCAGCAACAGCGGCGAGACGGCCGAGATAGTCGAGCTTCTGCCATACCTACAGCACCGCCGAGCGCCCGTAGTGGCAATCGTCGGCAACACCGACTCCACGCTCGCGCGGCGAGCCGACGTGGTGCTCGACGCCTCGGTCGAGCAGGAGGCCTGCCCCCTGAACCTCGCGCCGACGACGAGCACGACGGTCGCGCTCGCCGTCGGCGACGCCCTGGCGATGACCCTGATGCGGGTCAAGCGGCTGACGCCGGAGGACTTCGCGCTGAACCATCCGGGCGGGCGTCTGGGCAAGCGGCTGACGCTCAAGGTCTCAGACCTGATGCACGGCGGCGGCGAGTGACCGAACGTCTCGGCCGACGCGCCGCTCTTAGAAGTCGTGCGCGAGATCAGCCGGGGCGGCCTGGGCGCGGTCAACGTCACGGACGCGTCGGGCCGACTGGTCGGCATCATCACGGACGGCGACGTGCGGAGGACTTTGCAGACGGCGAACCTCTCGGAACTCGACAAGCTCAAGAGCGGGGCGATGATGACGCACAACCCCGTCGTCGTCCAACCCGAGATGCTCGCGCACGCCGCGCTCCAATTGATGGAGAACCGGCCGTCGCAA